>JBHJNR010000110.1:0-10282 GCA_050330615.1 Cyanophyceae cyanobacterium | reverse complement strand
CAGCACTGGCCAAAAAGTAACGATAGGCTGCAGCGGTCACCGCAAAGCCTCCTGGAACCCGGATCCCTTGGGGCACCAATTGTTGTAGCATCTCCCCCAATGAGGCATTTTTGCCCCCTACTTGAGCCAAATCTGATAATCCCACCTGATCCAACGGCACCACAAACACCCGTGTTTTGTCGGGGGAGGATGATTGGGATATGGCGTGAGACAAGTCGGCGTTCTGAGGATCCCGATTTAGGTTCAATTGATCCAGCATGAGGCCAGCCTCCTAAGTTCCAAGGGTCTGATCCCACTCTAGAAAGACAGACCCATCCAGTCATTAGCTCCAAAGTGAAGCCAAATCAGCCAAAACGGGATCCCATCAGCCCTTGAGGCCATCGGGGTACGAAAGCCACCATCTCTAATTCACTACAAATCTTCGTATTTTGTAGCAAAAGCTACTGTTTGGTTGATAGGGCGGCAGCCTCAAAATCTCCCCCAATTAGATGTCCCAGGTCGGCCACACTCAAGCCTGCGGCTGCCACCGGCTGACTGATATGCCCGCCACTAAAGACTAGGATCCGGTCGCTGTAGCGCAACAGCTCCTCCAGATCGGTGGAGAAGAATAGGATCCCGGTGCCCCCCTTGCAGCGCTCGATCAACTGCTGCCAAACCCACATCGCAGATTCGATATCCAGCCCTCGGGTGGGGTGTTCCATCAGCAATAAGTGCAGATTATCGGGCAACAGAGCCAGTTGGGTGCGCTGTTGATTGCCCCCCGACAGCCTGTCCACCAAACTCAAGCTTTGGCCGCGAATGCGAAAGGTCTCGATCAAAGATTGGGTTTCCTGGGCGACCTCAGCAGGTCTACTCCACAAACTGCGCCCCCGCTTGAGGGCCACATGATCCCGAATCGACAAGCCCCGAATCAACCCCTCCCGCAAACGGTTGGCAGGCAGATAAGCCACCCCCGCTTGGCCATAGGTGGCGTAGTCCGCCTGACTCAGATCCTGCCCTTTCAGCACCAGGGATCCCGTCAGAGGCTTGAGCAATCCCGCACACATCAGCAACATCAACTGCTGCCCACTGCCTTCTAGGCCCGCTAGACCCATCACTTCCCCCGTCTGAAGGGTGAAATCGGGAATGGAGATCCGGAGTCGCCGATCGGCCACCACACTCTGCCGGATCTCCAGCAAGGGGATCTCCAGCAAGGGATCCCCTGCTTGGGTCGGGGGCTTGGGCTCCATTGTCAGAACTTGCCCAAACATCATCTCCACCAATTCTCCAAAGTCACAGGGAATGGATCGGTGGCCTGCCACTTGGCCTTGTCTCAGCACCGTGACCCGATCGCACAACACATCCACGTCTTCTAGCTTGTGGGAGACAAAGATCACCGAACGGCCCTGGGTTACTAAGTGCTTGAGGGCCTGAAACAACAACTGTTTTTGGCTCTCGGAAATGCCGGTGGTGGGCTCATCCAAAATCAAAGTCTTGACCCCCAGGGACAACAGCCGCAAGATCTCCAGCTGCTGCCGTTCCCCCACGGTTAGCTGCTCTACCGTGTCCTCTAGCCGCAGCTCAAAGCCCAACGATTGCCCCAAGTCCTCAAACTGGAGCCGAGCCGCTCGTCTGGATAAGGGGATCCCACCGGGACGCCCCACCATGAGGTTATCCAAGACAGATAGAGAGGGAAAATCCAAGGGATCCTGATGCACCATGCCGATGCCATGACGGATGGCCTCAGCGGGAGTACGAATCTCTACCTGCTGTCCCTCTAACAGGATCGCTCCGCCATCGCGGCTAATGAAACCACTCAAAATCTTGACCAACGTGCTCTTGCCCGCGCCATTTTCCCCCAGCAGGGCGTGGATGCTGCCCTCCTCTACCCGCAACGAGATGTCCGTATTGGCCTGGACGGATCCGAAGGCTTTGCTAATGTGGCGCAGCTCAACTTGCATGAGTGCTATCTATCTGAGTGGCTATTCGTCTGGGAGCTATTCGTCTGGGAGCTATTCATCCGTTAACCCTGGAGTCCTGAACTCTAGAAGCTCTGGCCTATCATCTTCTATTCCTGTGTTCCTGCTTGTGATCTGGCCTATCGCAGAGATCAGCTCCACTAATCCTAGACTGCACCATTAGACCATGCGGCGGCAGAGAGCGATACCCACAACAATCAACCGTAGATGTAGCCAAAATTACTTTTCGATGATGACCCCAGTGCTAACTTGTCCCTACCTTGAGTTCGATTTTTTTCTTATGACTTGGTAAAGATCTGTTTAAGAGAAAACACGGATCATGACAAGCTTAATTTATCATTCTCCGACTAGAAAATTCCCGCAAAAGGCCCGAAAGGAAATGGTGTAGAATTACCGAGAAAGATCAAGACAGATCAGATTCGAGCAAACTGTATTTACAAAGTGGTTATAGCGAGATGGAGCAGGAACAACAGTCTGAGTCTTCGCAAGGGCAACAGGACTCCAAACCAATTCAACCTCGCCAAACCGTTTTAATCCTTCAACAGCAGGATAAATATGCTCAGTTCTGGCAGCAGATCGTTCGTTCCCAGAGACATCGAACGATCATTGAGCAGCCACAGGAGGATTTGTTAGCGCTGATCGAAACTCATTTGCCTGATGTGGTGTTTGTAAACATGACGTTGGGCAATAATTTTAATCCCTATGCCTTTTGCCGAGAGTGTCGCACGGCCTTCCCTCAGACCAAGATCGTGTTGATCCATCCTCCCAAACGTGAGGTGCCAGATGCAGAACGACGCTGGGCGATCTATCAAGGGGCCGCAGAGTTAATTTCCACCCCCAGGGATCCCGTTCAGGTGGAGCAGTATTTGACCCAAATTGCTGAGGCCGTCAACTGGGATTTGCCCATCGATCGCGAGCGGATGTTGACAGCTCTCAAGGCCATGAATCTCTTGAACAGAACTGACGCCACCAGTCCCCCAACGGAGCCACCCACAACCCTGACCAGGCAGCCAGAGTATCAGCCCGTAGCAGCCACACAGCCGGAAGTTGCCCTCTCATCACCACCAATCTTGATGTATCGAGGCCAACCTGTGATTCGGTGACAGACTCCCGGCCCTCATGCTTTGTGGAGAGTACGGGGCTTCCCGCCGATTAGCTAAAGCCGAGGATCTGGCTCAAGATCTGGAATCTTGCTCGATAGGGTGCCGACTATGACAACTTTGTAGGAAGAGTTACCCCATAACTGAGAGAGGACCATCTAAGGAGTTGAGGCGGGAGTGAACGCGCAATACTGTGAGATTCGTCGGGAATCCATCACCACCAAGACGGCTCAGACCTTGATGAGCGAGCTGAACGCCGAGATTTTGAAACGCTATCCCGAAGATGGCATCGAAACTCATTTTCATCTGGAGCATGATGAGGTGATAGAAGGGCGGGGGGCCTTTCTGGTGGTGTATGGGCAGGATCAGCCGCTGGGCTGTGGGGCGGTTCGATTGATAGATGCTGGCACAGCGGAGATCAAGCGCATCTATGTGGTGCCCAGTGCGCGGGGTATGGGATTGGGATCCCAGATCTTGGCAACCCTAGAGGCGGAGGCTCGCAAACTGGGAGCCAGCCGAGTGGTTTTAGAGACGGGGCCACGGCAACCGGAAGCCATCTCTTTGTACGCCAAAGCGGGCTACCGGCAAACAACCCCGTTTGGGAACTACGGGGATCCCTCCTTGAGCGTGTTTATGGGCAAAGATATTTAAGCCTTGTGGTGCCTATCCAGAGGGCGAGTTTAGGATCTCAGGATCCCAATGCCAGCCGTAACTGCTCGCGAGCTGTCTCCAAAGCTGCTGGCAGAGCTTCGGGTTGCCGTCCTCCCGCTTGAGCCAGGTTAGGACGTCCGCCGCCACCGCCGCCGGTCAGTTTGGCAATGGTGCCGATAAAGGATCCCGCTTTTTGGCCTTTGGCCTGGACTTGGGCGCTAAAAGCCGCCACTAGACTGACTTTTTCGTCATCAGGGATGGATCCCAATACCACAGCCCCTTCTCCCAGCTTGGCTAACAGATGTTCGGCAGCGGCTTTGAGCGCCTCGGGATCTGCTGCCCCCAAATCGGCCACCAACAGCTTCAGATCGCCAAGGGTTTCCGCCTGGGCCAAGAGGGCATCCGCCTGAGCTAAGGCGGCTTGGGCGCGGGTGGTCTCCAGCTCTTTTTGCAGCATCTTGAGCTCGGATTGCAATCCTTGGATCCGCTCCACCAGCTCAGCGGGCTTGACCTTGAACTGAGTGGTCAAGGCTTTAACCACCTGATCCCGTTCATTCAGATAGTCGAGAGCCGCCGCTCCTGCTACCGCCTCGATCCGCCGTACCCCAGACGAGATGCCCGCCTCCGAGATGATCTTGAACAGGCCAATCTCGGCAGTGTTGGTGACATGGGTGCCGCCACACAGTTCCATCGAAACCCCCGGAAAGTCGATCACCCGCACCACATCGCCATATTTTTCCCCAAACATGGCGGTGGCTCCCTTGGCTTTGGCCTCAGCGATGGGCATCACCTCCACATCTGCCCCATGCCCTTCGCCAATCCAGCGGTTGATCTGGGCCTCGATCTGCTCTAGTTCCTCAGCACTGACGGCGCGGGGGGAGCTGAAATCAAAACGCAAACGATCCAAGGCCACCAGGGATCCCGCCTGAGCCACCGACGGATCCACAATCTGCTTCAGGGCCGCTTGCAGCAGGTGCGTGGCAGTGTGATTAGCCTGGACTCGTCGCCGACAGGAGACATCGATCTGAGCCGAGACCTGATCCCCCACCGATAGGGATCCCCGTTCCACTCGCCCCACATGGATAAATCGATCGGACTGCTTTTGCACATCCTCCACCCGCAGCAGTAGATCACCACCCGACAGATAGCCGCGATCCCCAATCTGCCCGCCTGATTCGGCATAGAAGGGGGTCTGATTCAGGATCACCTGTACTGTCTGCCCAGATGTGGCGGACTGAGCCAGGGATCCCTCCACCAAGATGGCCATCACCTCCGAACGGCTGCTGGGTTGGGTATAGCCCAAAAAGTCGGTGGCTTTGACCTGGTGGGAGATGGTTTCGAGGGATCCCTGGGCAGTGAGGTCGATGGTGTGGTGGGCGGCTTTGGATCGTTGCCGCTGGGCCTCCATCTGCTGCTCAAATCCAGCCAGATCCACCTCAAACCCTTTTTCTGCCGCGATCTCTTGGGTCAGCTCCAGCGGAAAACCAAAGGTGTCGTACAGTTCAAAGGCATCCTCCCCACTGATCAGACGAGTGGATCCTGCCTTCTCCATCACCTCCACCAGCAGCTTTTCCCCCCGCTCCAAGGTGGAGAGAAACTGCATCTCCTCTCGGCTCAACTCGGCTTCGATTCGAGCCGCATTGTCTTGCACAGCAGGAAAAGCCTTCCCCGCCAGTTTGATCGCCGTCTTCAGCACCTCCGGGGTAAAGGGTTCATGGATGCCCAGTACCCGGCCATGCCGCACCACCCGCCGAATCAGTCGCCGCAGCACATACCCCCGATCCACATTGGAGGGAGCCACGCCATCAGCGATCAGCTGCATCACCGCGCGCACATGATCCCCAATCACCTTAAGGGAGGTTTTTTGCTGCTCATTGGCCGTCGCATAGGGGATCCCAGCGATCTGGCTGGCGGTCTCAATGATCGGGAAGATCAAATCCGTCTCGTAATTGTTGGGCACCCCCTGCAACCCCTGAGCCAGCCGCTCCAAGCCCAAGCCCGTGTCGATGTTTTGCTTGGCCAGTGGGGTCAGAGTGCCCTCCGCATCCCGGTTCATCTCCATGAACACCAGGTTATAGATCTCTAAAAATCGGCTGTCATCCTCCAGATCAAGCGTCTTGTCCCCCAACTCGGGATGGAAGTCGTAGTAGATCTCAGAACACGGCCCACATGGCCCGGTTGGCCCCGACGCCCAAAAGTTATCCGCCTCTCCCATCCGTTGGATCCGATGGGCAGGGATCCCCACCTGGTCGCGCCACAGGGCAAAGGCATCGTCATCCTCTCGAAACACACTGACCACCAGCCGTTCCGCAGGCAACCCAAACACCTCAGTACACAGCTCCCAAGCCCAGCCAATCGCCTCAGACTTGAAATAGTCCCCAAAGCTGAAGTTGCCCAGCATTTCAAAGAAGGTGTGGTGGCGAGCCGTCCGGCCCACATTCTCAATATCGTTGGTGCGCACACACTTTTGGGCGGTTGTCGCCCGATCACAGGGGGCGGGCCGCTGCCCCAAAAAGATCGGCTTAAACGGCAACATGCCCGCAATCGTCAGCAGTACCGTGGGATCCTCAGGGATCAGCGATGCGCTGGGCAGAATCTGGTGCCCCCGTTCGGCATAGAAGTCCAGAAAACGCTGGCGAATGACGGATCCGGGCAAGGCTTGCAGCATGGTAGGGGCGACGAACGAGACTCCATACTTTATCTTACGAGCAGCGGCTCTGGTGTCACGATGAGGGTGCCAATCGCTGAGCATACTGCTGACCTAGTTGCTCATAGCGATGGGCATGGGCGATCAACTCCTCTGCCTCCGCCTCCGATACTTCGCGAATCACTTTGGCCGGGATCCCCATCACCAAGGAACGGGGCGGGATCGATTTGGTCACCACCGCGCCTGCCCCAATGATGCTGCCGGATCCCACCGTGACCCCATTCAAGACGATGCTGCCAATGCCGATCAAGCAGCCCTCTTCGATCTGTGCCCCATGAATCACCGCTCGATGCCCCACCGTGACATGGGACCCCAGTACCGTCGGTTGACCAGGATCCCCGTGCAAAATCGCCCCATCCTGGATATTGGTGTGGGCTCCGAGGTAGATCTTTTCCACATCACCCCTCAGTACTGCCCCATACCAAAGCGTCACCCCTGCGCTCACCTCCACCCACCCCACCACTGTGGCAGTGGGAGCCACAAACGTCGCCAGACCCAGATCGGGCCGATGGTCGAGCAAAACGGGCCAAGACTGAGAATCCGTCATCACCCCAAAACCTGTTAAACCTTCACACTAAACTGCCGGTGCCCCCACTGGGCAGAAGGATCCCTGGCTCGTTAAGCTGAATACTGTGCCATGACTACGAGCAGTGCCTCCATGACCTCTCTTGCTTCCCCCGAGGTTTCTACCCCAGGATCCCTAGATTCCCCTCGCCCCCGTATCGCAGTGGGTTTATCGGGAGGGGTCGATAGCTCCACCACCGCCGCCCTCTTGCAAGAGCAGGGCTATGACGTGGTGGGGGTCACCCTATGGCTGATGCGGGGCAAAGGGCAATGCTGTTCTGATGGTCTTGTGGATGCGGCCAGTCTCTGCGAACAATTGGGCATCGAGCATCATGTGGTGGATACCCGCGATCTGTTTGACACCTACATTGTGGATTACTTAGTGTCGGGCTACGCCGATGGCATTACCCCCCTGCCCTGCTCCCAATGCAACAAATCCGTCAAGTTTGGCCCCATGATCCACTGGGCTGAGCAAGAGTTAGGCATCGCCAAGATCGCCACCGGCCACTATGCCCAAATCCGCTGGGATCCCGCATTGGGTCGCCACCAACTCCTGCGAGCCCTCGATCGCCACAAAGATCAGACCTATTTTCTCTATGACCTGAGCCAAGCGGTGCTGGCCCGAGTGGAGTTTCCTTTGGGACAGATCACCAAGCCCGAAACCCGTCGGCTTGCCTCAGTCTTTGATTTGGAAACGGCAGACAAGCCGGAAAGCCAGGATCTCTGCCTGATCGAAGCCCATGGATCCATGCAACAGTTTCTCGATCAGCACATTCCTCTTCGCCAAGGGGAGATTGTTGACACTCAAGGCCAAGTCTTAGGACATCACGATGGGATCCATCACTACACTGTTGGCCAGCGTAAGGGATTGGGCATCGCTGCCCCCCATCCCCTCTATGTGGTGCGCTTGGACGCTGTCATGAATCGAGTCATTGTGGGATCCCGTGAGGAAGCGGTGCAGACAGAGGCAGTCGTTCGTCGTCTCAACTGGGTCTCGATGGAGCCAGCCACAGCGCCGTTTCAAGCCCAAGTCCAAGTTCGCTACCGCACTCCCCCTGTGCCCGTCACGGTGATTCCTCTGGAGGATGACGCCGTCCGTCTTGTCTTTGCTGAGCCGCAGTTTGGGGTTACCCCAGGGCAAGCCGCCGTTTGGTACGACGGTGAGGTGCTCCTAGGGGGCGGGATCCTCCAGCGATAGGCCAATACTTCAGAGCAGAGTGTCTGCAAGGAATGGGCTAATAGGGCTCTGGATCCCTCCTCTCTGTCGGTGGGGGATCCAACTGCGCTATCTAGTGAGCGAATCTGTGCGGATTCACCCGCCATTTTGCAATCTTCAAACCAGAGTCCCCATCGCTTGGATTTGCAATCACTGGAACTCTGACAGGTTTCTCTCTCAGCTGCCATCTACACCAGCACCCCTCACCCAACCTGACCGTCCCCACCGGATCCAAATCACCCTCTCGGATCCCAGTGAGCTGCAAGTCAGCCAAGGTCAAGTCATTCAGTTGGGCGACATTCTGGTGGTTCGCAGCGCAGAGCGGATCCAACTGGAGACCCGCCGCCTCGAAATCCAATCCCAGCTTCTAGCACTGGAGAACACCCCACCCCCTGAACCCATCGTCCTCCAACAAAGGATCCTGGCTTACCAACAGGCTCAGTCCAGTTACGACCAACAGTACCGCATCGTTACTCAACTCCAGCAAAGAGGTGTGGCTCCCTCTCTCCTCCGTCAAGAGATCCTGCGGTTGCAAGCTCTCTACTCAGATCTGCTAACTGCTCACGCCCAAGCCCAACAATCGCAACTCCAACACCAGCAGGACATCGACAACTATCGCCAAGAGCAAACCACCCAACACCAAGTGCTGATGGGCCAGCTCCAAATCATCAACCTGGAACTCAATGCTCTGACCATCCGTGCCCCTTTTGCGGGATCCATTTCTCGCATCCGCTGGCTCGACCAGACCAACAGCACCCTTACTGTAGAAATCACTATCCAACCATGAAGATTCTTCCCCTGCTCATCCTCCTGTCTGGAACGGCTTACGAGGCAGTCCAGGCCAATCCCTACCAGACCCGCATCCAGCTCCTAGAGCAACAAATCCTGCTCCTGCAATCTCAGCAAGACCAGCTCGTTTCTCGCCGAGAGGTGGAGAGGCTCCAGCGCCAGAGTAAGGCCATCCCTGACGAATGGATCCGCTTAGAGATCCAAATCCTTCAACTCCGTGCCGATATCGAGGCGGAAGGGCTGAGAGAACAGCAGCAGCTTCAGCAACAAGCCGACCGCCAACAACAGCTCCAGCAGCGCAGCGAGCAACAAGCTCAGCAGCAAGCAGCGCAACAGCTACGCAACAGCCAAACCCTACGCAATGACCAAGCTCTACTCACCTTGCAAGAAGAGGAGCTGGCCCGTCTGGAGGCAGAACATCGTCAAACCGAAGCGGCCTATCCCTTCGGCCTCATCCCCGAAAGCCAGTGGCAAACCCTCCAGCGCCGCAGACAGGGCCAACGCGAAAGGATCCAACTCATCCGTAACCGGATCCAAGGGATCCAAAGTGAACTCTAAAGCTGCCAAATCCTCTGTTGCTGCATCACCAATCTCCGCAGACAACTGGCTTCTTTCTTCTGTCTAGACTTAGCCATCTGTTGGCGAACAATCTGCCGTAGATTCATCTTCATTCCTCAATTCAGGCTGCATACATTAGCACACCATTCAACACAGTCAAACAAGTCTATTCAGATGTCATTTCATATGGTTGCCCAGTGAGTATTGAGCTGCTAGTCTCTGGCAGTTCATTCATAAGATTCACTCACTTTGTTGAGCCATCGTCTGAGAGGATCCAGCAGCCTTTGTGCAGTGATTGGGGGCATTATGGTTGCTTCCAATACTGCCATGAGTTCCTATGGATTTCTGATTCTCTGCCTCAGTTCTAGCCAACTTTGCATGGCCGCTTGGCTAATGCGAGATAACGCACTGATGACCTATGCCGCCAGTGTGTTCCTATTTGTGGATCTACTGGGGGTCTACCGTTGGCTTCTCTAGAAGAAGATTACGAAGCCTTTCGCATCAATGCCCCGGAGGAGATCCCCTTTTGGGTCTGGATGTTGGAGAATCCCGACAGTCCGCTCCCCTTCCCTGGCCAAGTCAGTCTCAAACACCATGACCTCATCCACATCCTGCTGAGAGTGGGGGTGACTCGTGAAGAAGAAGCCCTAGTAGTGGGCTGGACAATGGGCAATGACCCCAATCTCCGGGACTGGCACATTCCTCTATTCCTCTGGGTGGCTCGCACCCTCTACCCGGA
>JBHJNR010000109.1:0-4438 GCA_050330615.1 Cyanophyceae cyanobacterium | reverse complement strand
TTCTGAAACGTGGGCTTAGGGCGGTAGGACAACCGCTTTCTGGCTGTGGAGGATCCTGGGTTACCAGTCCGCTGAAGCAGCAACTCCGAGAAGTGATTCTGGGAAGCTCCCGTCTACAGCCCGTCAGGGCTTAGCGGGAGAGGATGTCACGAAGCAACAATAGAGACTAGGCAGGGGGATCCCTCTGCCGTATCCGGTCCAGACTATCCGTTTCGTAGCTCAGCAACTGATTGAGGATCTGATCCACTGCTGCCACATCTTCATCGACCACAAAGCTCCATTCCGTCGGGTGGAGACCCACTACCTCTTTCTCTCGCCAGCCAAATAGAGCCTTAGCTTGGGGTGACCAGTGAGCAACCCGAAACTGGCTGTCCCATTCAATAGCGGCGAGGGGGGAGTTATAGAGATGAAAACGGAGGGTTTCATGGGCGTAGTGCAACTCTCGTTGTCGCTGAAGATGTTGAATCCGCTATAGCCGCAGCTATAGTATCTCAATCAATATATTTGACTCACCCAAACACAAATCTGTTGAATGACGATTGATTCTCTCACAGAGATATGGGATGGGCGGTCAGCTAGGGGTGAGTCATCAAGAGAGTTAGGTGTTCCCCGATCCCAGCAACCCTACTTAAGCAGGATCCCTGTAAATGGAATCTCTCTAGCGCGAAAATGCTGAGCTACCAAGAGGAGGATACTGGGATCCCAATCAAAAGACGAAAAGCCCCATTCCCAACCGCCAGGTTGAAGACAGGGCTCACGGTTTACACCAAGGCTTGCTCTATAACAGTTGGTACTGGAGGGTATAGCTGCCTGTTTCTCCAGCTGAGAAGGCATTGGCCCGAATGGTGTAGGTGCCAGACTCCGGCAGATAGACCACCAACAGCGCATCCGTGCCACCACCGCTATCATCATTGGCGGCAATCAACTCTCCCTGGGCATCCAGTACTTCCAAGTAAGCATCCACCTGGGTACTGGTCATAGAGACTAAGAGAGCTCGCCCACCTCGTGCTTCCACTGAGTGCTCCTCCATCCAACTCTCATCCCTGGGATGACGAGAGGATCCCTCTCCCAATCGACTGACGATGGTTTGCTCCCACTCCACCGACCCGAGGGTATACCCCAGTTCGTAAGCCCCTGTTTCACCCCCCGAAAAGCTGCTGGCCTCAATGGTGTAGGTGCCTGCAGTGGTGAACCGAGCCGCCATAAATGCATTCACATCCGGGCCAGAATCATCATCACTGGCCATGATCTGGTTAGAGGAGTCACGTAGGGCCAAATAGCTGTCAAAATCTGCGCTATTCATGGCAGCAATCAAGATATCCCCAGCCTGAACGGTCAATGGATGGTCTTGGATGTAGCTGTTATCCAAGGGATTGACACGAGCAGTCTCGTCCAATTGCCCTGAAATCGTCTGGCTGGCCCGGTAGAAAGAGCCGGAGGATCCTGGAGAGGAACCGCCCCGCAGCGCTTGCACACTGGATAAAATCACCCTCATTTCCGAACAGCCGGATCCCAGCAGGAGGGAAGCCAAAATTAACAGAGGCGAAACTCGTCGCCCCCAGTGGCCTCGTCCCTGACGTTTGTCCAATCGCCCTAATGAACCAGATAAACCTGAATAAGGTAAAGAATCACCTGACATCTCCGACATCTAAGACCCCCTTTTATCTGAGCCGACTCAACTCAAGGAACATGACACTGCTCATCATGACACTGCTGATGCTAGAGCTGAGTGATCTAGGTCATCAGGTTGTCTGAATTAAGGACACTATGTCGGTGCCCCCAATACTCCCTAATACTAATGACCTAGCTTTGTAGACTAAAAATCTCAAGTTGAGCTCTGAGCAGGAGGAATGCCCCCATGACAGAAATCAACCTGAGATTTCAACACTCTGACCCAGTGAACTGGCCCACATTCTATGCGTTTTACCGTCTTCTGGTGAGAGCGGCTTGGTGGCAGGAGTTAGAGGCCGCCATCTGCGCCGCAAAGCTCTAGCTGCGTCATCAGCCACCAGAGGGTGATATCGCTATAGGTAGAGCGACGCTTGAGACGAGAGATACTATGGGTGGGATCCTGATGGTTGATCATCCACTCTTCAGAAATAGCTTGCCGACGTGACCGTGCTTGACTTTTCATACTCCCTATCCTCCTGCAATGGGCTACCTATTTCTAGGATGGCCAATTTTGCAGGTGCTGTGTGCAAAAAGATATTACGCTGCCACGGAGAAACCGCGCAGAAATACTCATCTTTCGGGCTCCATTTTGTAGCAGAACTTCCAACTTTTTTAGTGCGTCAAGAACATCTCTGCCCTTTTTGACCGGTGTAGAATAGGAGGCTCAATCCGTTATTCAGCTGTGGACAGGGATCCCAGCCATTCACTGGCGTTTTGGCTCTCCCTTTACAAAGTGCAATACAATCAAAGAGATAAACTTGTTTTAACTTTGCAATCCCACATGTTGCTTCAAGAAAATCAACGAACCAAACTGGATCCCAGCGACGATGCTGACTTTTATGCCCAGCCTCGCTTTGTCACCCATGTGGATCAGGGCTTTATTCGCCAGTTGACCGATCTCTATCGAGAACGGCTCCAGCCCCAGACTCACCTGTTGGACTTGATGAGCAGCTGGGTGTCACACCTGCCCGAGGAGATGACTTTTGAGCATATTGAGGGTCACGGGCTCAACCCAGAGGAGCTGGCCGCTAATCCCCGGCTGAATCACTTCTTTATCCAAAATCTGAATCGGGATCCCCTCTTGCCTCTGGCCGATCAATCCTTCGATGCCGTGTTGAATACGGTATCGGTGCAATATCTCGAACAGCCCGAACGGGTGTTTGGGGAGATCTATCGAGTGCTAAAACCGGGCGGCATCGCCATCGTCAGTTTTTCCAACCGGATGTTTTATCAAAAGGCTATACAGGTCTGGCGTGACAACCATGAAGCAGGGCGAGTGCAATTGGTTAAAGACTACTTTGCCTCTGTACCAGGATTTGAGGCCGCAGAGGTGATCGCCCGCCCCGGCACCCCCTCCGTACTCTCGTGGCTGGGGATGGGGGATGGTCAGGATCCCTTTTATGCAGTGGTGGCGACTCGGAAGCAATTCCCTGGACAGTAGAAAGGGAAAGTCCTCCTCCCTTAACCTTGGCCATTACCTGAACAACCAACTTGCCTGAAACCCGATGCTAACGACCCTCGATCACCTCCCGGCTGGGCTTTTAGATCTGGAGGCCGAGCAGCTGTCCCAGATACTAGAGGGATCCACCCTGATTCACCTGACTGGCCAACAGGATCCCCCTTTGTTTGTGTCGGTGTTGCTGCATGGCAATGAGGACACCGGCTGGTTGG
This sequence comes from Cyanophyceae cyanobacterium, assembly GCA_050330615.1. Classification (GTDB taxonomy): domain Bacteria; phylum Cyanobacteriota; class Cyanobacteriia; order Thermostichales; family Thermostichaceae; genus JAAUUM01. The sequence continues at coordinate 1,096 of JBHJNR010000109.1, read as the reverse complement.
CGATCCGACAACTGTTGCGCCGCTATCAAGAACAACGGTTGCCCCGGAGTCTGTCGCTTTTCATTGGCAATGTAGAAGCGGCCCGCCATCGGCTGCGACATCTCGATCATCAACCCGATTTCAACCGAATTTGGCAGGGGGGCGATCGACCCGAGCACCAGATGGCCGAGCAGGTGTTAGATCAGATGCGACAGCGAGGGATCCTAGCGGCTATTGATGTTCACAACAACACAGGCCGCAATCCCCATTACGCCTGCGTTAGCCATCTAGAAGATGCGTGTTTACAGCTGGCCAGTCTCTTTGATCGCAAGGTGCTGTATCTGCCTCGACCAGCAGGGCTGTTGGCACGGGCGTTTGGGGGGCTGGGGCCAACTATCGGCCTTGAGTGTGGATTGCCCCATCTCACCAATGGCACCCAGCACGCCCATGATTTTCTGGAGCAGTGTCTACAGATGGATCGGGTTCCAGCTCACCCCGTGGATCCCGAGTCTGTAGATCTTTTACATACCGTGGCGGTGGTGAAAGTCCCTGATCAGGTGCGTTTTGGCTTTGCCCCACCTGACGATCACTTCCCAGATCTGGCCCTGGATCTCGTCTTGCGGCAGGCTTTGGATGACTTCAACTTTCGGGAGATCCCAGCTGATACGGTCTTGGGCTGGGCACAACAAGGGATCCCGTTAGAGGTAAAGGATGCCTTATCAGGGGCAGACTTATTGAGTCACTACTTCTATGCCGAAGCAGGCCAAATCAAGACAGCAATCCCCCTAATGCCCGGTATGTTGACCCAAGATGAGCGCGGTATCCGGCAGGATTGCCTCTGTTATCTGATGGAGCGGTATATCAGCACACCTGAGCGAGGGGGACAGGAGGCATCAGGGGTTTTTCCACGAGGGTAGACAAGGCGATGCTGTGCGCCATTAGAAGCTCGATTGCAGCAGCCCACAACTGCTGACAGAAGGAGAATACGCAGGATCCCTTAGGGACAATGATCCGCTCCCCCCCCACAATGAGGGTGTGGGGATGTAGTGTTGGGCACACTAGACTGTGTGTTTTGCCCTTTGGTTGGGTTGGGGCAGTACCGTGTCAATTGGCCTGT
>JBHJNR010000108.1:0-3155 GCA_050330615.1 Cyanophyceae cyanobacterium | reverse complement strand
CGAACTGCTCATCTCTCCCCGATAGCTTGGCTTCCCTGATTAGCATGGTATTATCCTATCATGCCGTAGCGTAAAGCCGCCCTAGAAGGGCGGGGCTTTAGACCCAATTTCTCGGTAAGCAAGGATGTTGGAATCCACCACAATCATGGGCGGCCTTGCTTCTTGGCATCGTCAATGTCATGCGCTTGAAACTCGCCTTGGGGTAGTGTGTCTCGCAACGCTCGGGCTCGCGCCAAGCGTTCCTTAGGTGTGATCTTGGTTGGCAGTAGTATCAATTCTAGGCACACAATGGCTTCACTGTTCAGGCTGCGCCGATGCTTTTCTGCCGAGGCTTTCAGTCGCTCATACAAAGTATCGGGAATGTTCTTCAAGGTCAGCGTAGTTGGCATGAAAGAACACCTGATTGCAACCATTTTGGTTCCATTTTGCCATAACCGGCTGCGGCACACAACCCTGGCAGCTAACCCTGCGTGGCAGCGAACAGAAGCAAGCTCATGAGTCTGAGTTCGAGTTTGTCTATTGCCGCTGTACTGCACCGATATCTATCTGGGTTGACCTAGTCAAACTCATCAGGGCTGTTGGAGAGACTCTCAATCTCCACCATTTCACTCATAAATTGGATTTGATCCCCGGTGGTAAGCTTTTTTCCCCGCCGGGTTTCAATCTCGCCATTGACTTTGATTTCCCCGGCGGCGATCACCTCTTTGGCCTGTCCACCGGATCCCACCCATCCTGCCAGCTTCAGCAGTTGATCCAGCTTGATGTAAGGGGTCAAAATCTTGAGGCGATGCATGAGAGAAGGTCGATCCTAAAGTCCTAAATTTACTTTTCGTGATGTTAAAAGAGGGATCCACACACCCATGTTACGCTCTATGACATTACTGAGTCGTTAATCATTGGGATTGTTCACCTATGACCGCCATGATGCTGTTGGCTTCCTTGCCCGAAGGCTACGAGCTGTTTGATCCCCTCGTGGACTTGCTGCCTATCATCCCAGTTTTGTTCTTTTTGCTAGCCTTTGTTTGGCAGGCCGCTGTTGGCTTTAAGTAAGCCGATAGATACCGATAGACAAGTCCGGTAAACAAGTCCGGCTCATCCAGCCTATGCCTCAGTCCTGATTATTTCCAGCTTGCCACAGTTCATCACGGCTCACCCCATACCTATCGATTGGGCTCTTGTCGCTCCAGCGTGATCCGCAGGCAAAGCTGGCTCGGCTTGGGGCGAGCTTTGATTGTGTAAACATTTACTAGAGATGTCTGGCTAAAGTTGATCTTAGGTGCATGGATCCTGCTAGCCTAGATCAGCGATTTTTCGATAGTTTGTCTACTTGATTGATTCGGGGATCCCCGCAGGAGCACAACGCATGGCACGCATGTATTACGATACCGACGCCAACCTTGAGATTTTGGCGGGCAAAACCGTCGCCATCATTGGTTATGGCAGCCAAGGCCATGCCCATGCCCTCAACCTGCACAACAGTGGCGTCAATGTGGTGGTGGGTCTCTACAAGGGCAGCAAATCCTGGGCCTTGGCAGAAGCAGAAGGGCTGACCGTCAAGACGGTTGAGGATGCCACCGATGTGGCCGACTGGGTGATGATCCTGTTGCCGGATGAAGTGCAAAAGAGCATCTATGAAGCTCAAATCCTGCCCAACCTCAAGGCCGACAATGTGCTGTTGTTTGCCCACGGCTTCAACATCCACTTTGGTCAGATCAGTCCACCTGCCGATGTGGATGTGATCATGGTGGCCCCCAAAGGGCCAGGACATTTGGTGCGCCGCACCTTTGAGCAAGGGGAAGGGGTGCCCTGTCTGTTTGCCGTCCATCAGGATGCCTCAGGCAAAGCCCGCGACCGAGCCATGGCCTATGCCAAAGGGATCGGCGGCACTCGGGCTGGCATTTTGGAGACCACCTTCCGGGAAGAGACCGAGACCGATTTGTTTGGCGAACAGGCTGTGCTCTGTGGTGGCCTGACCGCATTGATCAAGTCCGGCTTTGAAACCCTGGTGGAAGCAGGCTATCAGCCAGAGTTGGCCTACTTTGAGTGCCTGCACGAGGTCAAGCTGATCGTCGACTTGATCGTGGAAGGTGGCCTCGAGAAGATGCGCAACAGCATCTCCAATACCGCCGAGTATGGTGACTATACCCGTGGCCCTCGGGTGGTGACTGATGAGACACGGGCCGAGATGCGCAAGATCTTGAGTGAGATTCAGTCGGGTCAATTTGCTCGGGACTTCATCTTGGAGAACCAGGCCGGCAAACCAGGCTTCACCGCCATCCGTCGCCGCGAAGCCGAGCATCCCATCGAAAAAGTTGGCAAGGAACTGCGAGCCATGTTCAGCTGGCTGAAGAAGAAATAGGCTTATTCAGATAGCCCAAAATCTCAATTAGAGAGGGTGGCCTGATAGCTGCCCTTTTTTTGTGGCCAGATTAGAGTCGGAGGACAGAAGATTCAGGGCTGGGATCCCAGAGATAACGCTGACCCCTTTCTACTCATACCATCCGTTTGCGAATCAGACTGCTGACGGTATCTACCACGATCACAAAAGCCACGATCACGATCAAAATCGTCGAGATCTCACTCCAGCGGCGAAATTGGATGCGCTGCACCAACAACACCCCTACCCCTCCGGCTCCCACCAACCCTAAAGTGGCAGAAGATCGGAGATTGACCTCAAAGCGATAGAGCACTGTAGACAAAAATTCCGGCATCACTTGGGGTAGCACCGCATAGCGAAACACCTGTAAGGGTGAAGCCCCTGTTGCCCGCAACGCCTCACTGGGGCCAGGATCTATACCCTCGATCACATCGGCAAAGACCTTGCCCAAAAAGCCAATCGAGTTGATGCCCAGCGCCATAATCCCCGCCAATTGACCAGGGCCAAACGAAGAGACAAAGATAATGCCTAATAACAGCTCAGGGAAAGTGCGGATCCCGGCCAAGAAGCTCTTGCCAGGTATCGTTTGGCTATGGGATCCCACTAAATTAGTTGCCGACAAAAATGCCACTGGCATGGACAGGATCCCGCCAATCGTGGTGCCCACCACCGCCATATGAAAAGATTCCAGCATTCGATCAAAAGCCAGATCGAGCACCTCCCAATCGGGAGACAGGAATCCCCGCACCAGCGGCCCCAAATTCCGTTGCAATCCACT
>JBHJNR010000107.1:0-8438 GCA_050330615.1 Cyanophyceae cyanobacterium | reverse complement strand
CTTCCTGCTGGTCACGGATCTCCCGGCTCATAGGAATATGGCAAAACGGGATGCCAAACTGTTGGGCAATCGGCTCGAGATCGGGATGATTGCTAACGATCAGGGGGATCTCGGCGGGCAATTCCCCTGATTGCTGCCGCCAAATCAGATCCAATAGGCAGTGACTCTGGCGGCTGACCCAGATTGCCACCCGTTGTTTGGCATCCGTGAAATGCAGCGTCCAGTCCGCTTGGATGCCGCTGGCCAAAGTGCCAAAGGCAGCGCCAATTTCAGAGCGAGGGATCCCGAACGAGTTCAGATCCCACTCGATCCGGCTCAAAAATAACCCATCATCTAAATGGTGATCGGCATGGATAATGTTGCCGCCGTTTTCATAGACAAACCCCGAGATCTTCGATACCAAACCTCGCTGATCAGGGCAAGACACCAGTAAGATGGCGCGTGAATCAACATTGCTTGGCTTCACAGTCACAATCGGATCCCCTTCTACCCCGCCCTTTATTTTAGGGGTTGAGGAGGAATATCCCATATTTCACCTTTTCGAGAATCCCGTTTCTGACCGGGACAAAGCCTGAGATCGGGATCCCAACAGTGATGCTCACCCTCGGATCCGGCGCATATAGTTGCCCCACACCTGAGCCGCCAAACCACTGCCCCCTTGGGTGGGTGTGGCATCATCATTGCCAAGCCATACCCCCGTCACCCAGGCGGGATCTGGCAGATAGCCCACAAACCACAGATCTTTATTGCTGTCGGTGGTGCCCGTTTTGCCCGCTTCCCCTTGACCCAAATAGGCTGCTTGACCCGTGCCAAACTGAACCGCCCGTTGCAACACCCCTGTCAGGGATCCCGCTATTCCAGGGGACAAGGCCACTTGCGGCTGGGCCGGATCCTCTCCTCGGGCAGGATAGATGGGGCGGCACGTGCTCCAATTGCCGGGGGTGCCACAGTCGGAGCTATCCAAAATGCGGCGAATGGTGTGGGGCCGGTGATGAATGCCCCGATCCGCCAACACCCCATAGGCTCCGGTCAGCTCTAACAAATTGACCTCCATTGCCCCTAATACTGCTGCCGGATAGGGCTGTAAAGGGGATTGGATGCCCATACGGCGGGCGGTGGCCATCACCTGTTCCAAACCCACCTGCTGAGCCAAGCGTAGAGCAATCACGTTTTCCGACAGAACTAATCCCTGGGCAATATCCATACCAGCACTGCCCCCCCGGCAACCTCGGAAGGTCTGTCCACCCCAATTGAGCGGGCTGCACTCATAAAACTGAGACCACGGGATCCCAGACTCCAGCGCCGCCGCATAGGCAAAGACTTTGAAGGTGGATCCGGGCTGACGTTGAGCTTGGGTGACGCGATTGAAGGAGGAGAGGCGATAGTCAGTACCCCCCACCAACGCCAAAACCTGCCCGGTGCGACCATCCACCGTCACCAACGCCCCCTGGCTAAACCCAAACTGGGATCCCGATTGCTCCACCGCCTGCACAATCGAGACTTCTCCTGCCGTTTGCAGACCCATGTTGAGGGTGGTCTCCACCACAAAATTGCCCTCAGAGGCCAAATCTTGCCCCAAAAGAGCGGTCAGCTCAGCCAATACCGCATTGTAAAAATAGGGGGCCAGTGTGCTGGTGGCCTGTTGCAAGTCAGGATTAAGCTGGAGCCGACTGCGACGGGCCCGTCGAATCTCGTCATCTCCAAAGCGTCTTAATTCTGAAAGTCTTTCCAGCACCCGATCCCGGCCCTGGAGAGCGACGTTAAAATCGTCCACTGGGTTAAAGACATTGGGGGCGGGCAGAATCGAGGCCAATGTAGCCGCCTGTGAGAGATCGAGATCCGCTGCTGACACCCCAAAATAGAACCGAGCTGCCGACTCAAAGCCATAGATGCCGTTGCCCAGATAGACATTATTGAGATAGACCCGCAGCAGATCTTCCTTGCTATAGCGAGTTTCCAGCTTGAGAGCTGCCACCGCCTCCCGCAATTTGCGCCCCAGCGAGTTGTCGGTGCCGGTGTAGTCTCGCAAGATCGTTCGGGCCAACTGCTGGGTAATGGAGCTACCCCCTTGTCGCACGGATCCCGACCGGAGATTGACCACTGAGGCCCGGAGGATCCCCACCACATCGACACCCCAGTGGCTGTAGAAGCGATGATCTTCTGCCGCCACCACCACCCTGGGCAAGATATCGCCAAAATCACTCAGCCGAGCCAGGGCTTGGTAATTATCGCTGGGGGTACGCCGCAACTGCGTCTGACCATCTCCGGCCAACACCACTAACGGCCCCCGTACCACCGTCTGTAAGACCTCGGGATCCACTGAGATTTTGCCCCATTCCTGAGCCACCCAGCCCCCGGCCCCGAGGCTAATGACCGCACAGACGCCCCAAAAGCCTCGGAAAATATAGAGACTCCAATGGGGCGGGGAGACCACCCGGATCCGCACACTCTGGGGATCCCGGACTGGCCCCAACGTGATCTGGCTGCCGTGGCTGAGCAGTGTCTGCTTGACCCGGCGTTGCCCTCGATAGACCCCATTGGTGGACTCTTCATCCTTGAGCAGGTATCGAGCGGGATCCCAGCCGAGGAGCCCATAGCTCCAGCGGGGCAGGGGCAGGGGGGGAGCCACCCGACGAATGCTGGCATGAATATGGCTGATGGAGTCCGCCGCTAACGGGATCTGACAGACCCGTTCGCTCCGGCCCAGATAGATTTCAGCATCCTTGAGTTCCACCTCTCGCCGCTGGTTGTTCGGCAGGCTGAGCTGGAGCAGCACCCGTGAGCGCTTGGATCGGGATCGAGAGGCCAGTCGGACAGTCTCAGGGATCCCATTGCTAGAACTTTCGGGTTCTGGCTGGCCAAAGCGCGGCAAACTTTTGACAAAATGCGTAACGGTTTCCAGCAGAGTTTTGGGAGGCGGGGCCGACATCTTGCTACAAGCCTCAAAAAAGGGCAGGGATCCAGACTAAGGTCACAGGTAGTCGAAAGCCAGGGGCAACGTGAACGACCATGAACATGAGTGATTGAAAAGCAAAGCCCACCTAGACAACACCCGCTATCCTTGCCTCAGCGCCGTTCGCGGGCCCGTTCCCGAATCTCCTGCAAGGTTTGTCCTGGTGCGGGATCATTACTACTAGGGTTGGCAGTATTGGGGGCTGGTTGTGCCTGAGTTGCGACCTGATGGAGACCTGGTTCCCAGACTGCCATATAGACGTTACCCTGGGCATTGCGCTCGATCACACCTTGCAATCCCCCTTGTTGAAAGCTGTGGCGATTGCTCTGACCTTGCCGTACCCCCTGCAAGCCTGTTACCACATCTGCCGGAGGATTGCCCTGCAACAACTGGCTCAACAGCATTCGAGCCGCTTCATCGGGCACCCCATCTGTCACCGTCACCTCGCTTTGTCGCAAAACACGGGAATCTTGGTCGTAGATTAATCCCATGTCAATCCGGCCTTCAAACAGGGGAGACTCAAAGTTGTAAAGGTCGTAGACCGTATTGGGCCAATAGCCCATACCGCTGGATTGAGGCTGGCCAAGGGCATTACGAATGGTGGCTTGGCCTGTGCGGAGAGGGAATGTACGGAGGGCAATGGTGCTGGCTTCAGAGGTGTCCCCCGAATCGTCGGCTTGGGCATTTTGCAGGTCAGCCCCCGCCTGATTGAGGGTGTTCAAAATCTGTCCCAGCAGCTCGGGGGACTGGGCCAGATCCATGTCTGAAAACAAAGGCGGGATCTCGTCGGGATCCTGATCGAGATCAGGTGCTACCAGATCAGGCTCGGTGTCGTCCTGTTGGGCCTGGAGCTGTTGCTGCACATCCTGCTGCCAACTGCTAGCAATCTGCTCTTGATCTGAGCTGGGAGCAGCCTCTAGGGCCAAATCAAACTGCAACAACGCCATCTCAAAATCGCCGGCATTGAAGGCCTCTTGTCCTGAGCGCATTGCCGCCGCAAAAGTCTGCTGGCGATCGGCCTCCGGATTTAACGGCAGGGGGGTAGGCCGGGGACTGACAGGGCGCACCAACGGCGTATTAAAAAAGGCACGAGTGGCCGTCCAGCCCACTGTGATGCAGATCAGGCCCAGCAGGGATCCCAGTAACAGAGGCATCAGCCGACTGCCCCAGGGATGAGGCTCCAGCTCGGTGGGGCCATCCGCCAAACGCACTGTCCCCCCCCGTTGTGACCGATCCAGCAAGTTCCCCAGCACGGGAAATGAGCCGGGATTCAAACTCTGGGATCCCAACGTTCTCTGGGATCCCGTTGCCCCATAGGTATTCTGGGTCTCGATGGCTTGCAGATAGCTCACCACCTGCTGGGCAGACTGGGGCCGTTCAGCGGGGTGTTTGGCCAAACAAGCCATGACCAAATCCGATAGCTCAAGCGGCACATCCACCAGTTCTTCGAGGGGCAAGGGACGGCCTTTGTGATGAGCCTGATACCAGGCGGGGTAAGACTCTGTGGCCGGCAGCAGGGGCAACTCCCTCTCGATCATGTGGTAGAGCATCACCCCAAAGCTGTAGAGATCGGCCCGACCATCCAGCGGCAATCCCTCCAATTGTTCGGGGGACGAATAGGCCAGAGTGCCGACATAGGCATGGGTGATGCTGGCCAGACCTTGGGGATCCTGCAATTTGGCGATGCCGAAGTCCAGGATTTTGGCCAATTCCCCTAAGCTGGGATCCGCCACCACCATGACATTGGCGGGCTTCAGATCTCGATGGATCACCTTGATGCGGCGACCTTCTACCTCTAGCCCCTCATGGGCAGCTTGGAGTCCTAGGGCAATTTGCCGCCCTAAGCGTACCGCCCGCTCCGTCTGAAAATGTCCTTCCCGCTCCATCATCTCCCGCAGGGTCAGACCGGGCAGATACTCCATCACCGAGTAAGGGATCCCATTGGGGGTGATGCCATAGTCGTTGACCCGGACGATGTGCAGACTTTTTTGGCCCAAATAGGCTCCTGTCTGGGCCTCTCGTTCAAACCGCTGTTGGGCTTTGGGATCCTGCAAGCTCTGAGACAGCAGCTTTACTGCCACCTTGACATTACCCAATTGCCGATCGTGGGCCAGATAAACTCGCCCCATTGCCCCCGTGCCCAGTAGTTGGGTCACCAGATAGCGTTGGCCCAAGATGCAACCCAAAAAAGGATCCCTGAGGCCAGAATCCGAGCTTTGACCCGTGAGGGAGACCTTCACCATTAACCAAGACCCCATCAGTGCAGGTGTTGTGCCCATTGTTGCCAGCTAGCCGGGCACGCGCCACTAGGCTAACTCACTGCCGAACCGACTCAAAGGGCCACCCTTCTTAGGATAAACACGGGGATCCCCTCTAGGCCATTCTTCTATGCGCAGTCCTAGTCGCCCTTGAGACCCACGTATATCCGAGCTTGGTTGGTGAACTGGTCGGTTCGTTTGGCATCACCAGTGGTGCCCCTCAACACGGTGTTTGGGCTGTACCCTGCTCCTAGGGGTCACTCCTGGACAAGTTTTCTGGAGATCACCTGCCGGTTGTGGGTTTTGATATCTTGCCAACCTCAGACAGATGCCACCCCACCAGAGTTAGACAGCGGGTAGTGGCAGGCCACACTATGATCATGGGTGGTGGAATGCAGCACAGGACTTTCTTGCTGACACCGCTCGGTGGCCTGAGCACAACGGCCATAGAGCCGACAGACAGTGGCCTCTGGGTTGATGGGGCTGCGGGGCTCTCCCGCCAAAGTGATCGGCTTGGGCTTCGCCTCAAAACTGGGGATCGCCGTGATCAGAGCCTGAGTATAGGGATGCTGAGGCTGGTTAAAGATCTGCTCTGCTGGCCCCGCCTCTACGATCTTGCCCAGGTACATGACCATAATCCGGTCGCAGAGCAGACGCACCACATTGAGATCATGAGAGACAAATAGGTAGCTCATGCCCAAACGGGCTTTTAGATCGGCCAGTAGATGGAGGATGATCGCCTGCACCGACACATCCAAAGCCGAGGTCGGCTCGTCCAAGATCAACAATTTGGGATTGAGGGCAATGGCGCGGGCAATGCCGACTCTGGCTTTTTGGCCACCCGAGAGTTGGTGGGGATAGCGGCTCAACAGGGCGGTAGGCAGGCCCACCCAGTCCGCCAGTTCCTCCGCTCGTCGCCGTAAGACTTGAGCATCTTTGGTCTGGGTCAGTCGCTTAATCGGCTCGGTGATGGTATCCAACGCCGTAAAGCGGGGGTTGAGGCTATCGGAGGGATCCTGAAAGACCATCTGCAACTGAGCCCGTGCTGGATGCTGGACAAACCGCCGCACTGGGATCCCGCTGATCAGAGTGCCATCAAACCAAATCTGCCCTTGACTGGGATCCAATAATCGGGTGATCAGCCGAATTAGGGTGGATTTGCCACAGCCCGATTCCCCCACCAAGCCCACACTCTCACCCTGGCCAATCGAGAAATCCAACTGGTCAACCGCATAGAGGTGTTGGCCCCGCCCCACCGGAAATCGTTTGCTTAAACCACTCACCGCCAGCAGATCCGTGGGGGAGCCAGGGGTAGTCAGGCTGGGCTGAGGGGAGGTGCTTACGGTTCCATTCATCTCAGTTTACCGATAGAGGACAGGACAACCAGGGGCACTGGTAGCACCCAGGAAAGGACTCAGAAGACAACCCTTAACTGGCCTCAGGCCACCACGGGCTGAGAGGTCTGGGCATCGAGCGGATGCCAGCAGGACACCACATGCTCCGGTTCGATCTGAAGCTGTGGCAAGGGATCCTGTTGACACTGGGAGGTAAACCGCTCGCAGCGCTGGCTAAAGCGACAGGGGGGCAGCAGCGGCGACCGTAAGTCCGGCAGATTGCCCAAGATCGGCAACAGATCCGCAAAGCCTTTGTGGGGTTCTGGGGTGGCGGCGATCAGCTTGGCGGTGTAGGGGTGAGCCGGGTGACGAAACAAACGATGCGTGGGGGCGCGCTCCACCACATGACCCGCGTGCATGACCACAATGCGGTTGCAGTACTCCGAGGCTAGGGCCAAATCATGGGTGATCAGCACGGTCGCCATCTGAAACTGCTGAGATAACTCTCGGATCAGGTTCATCACCGTGGCCTGGGTGGTGACATCCAGGCCTGTGGTCGGCTCATCGGCAATCAGCAGCTTAGGGGAACAGGCCAGCGCCAAAGCGAACATGATCCGTTGGCAAAGCCCACCCGACAATTCATAGGGGTAGGCACTGTAGCGGCGTTCGGGATCCGGGATCCTGACACTGGCCAATAGTTCGATGGCGCGGGGTTTGAGCTGCTCCGTCGGCAGTCCGGCATGAGCCCGCAGGACATCCTCAATCTGCTTGCCCACTTTGCGGATGGGATTGAGAGCTGTGCGAGGATTTTGAAAGATCATGGATAGATCTTTGCCCCGCAATTGACGTAGTTGCCGTTCGGGGGCTTTTAGTAGGTCGATCTCGCTACCGTCGGCCCGAAAAAGGGCTTGACCAGCGGTCACTCTGCCCGCCCGATCAAGGATCCCCATCAGGGTGAAGGCGGTGACAGATTTTCCCGATCCGCTCTCTCCCACTAAGGCCACCGTCTCGCCCCGATTGACCGTGAAGCTGACATCCTCCAGGGCTCTCACCACCCCGCTGCGGGTACGAAACTCAACCGAAAGCTGTTCAACCGAGAGTAATGACATGATCAACTCCTGTGCAGTCTTGTGTGCCTACGGTATCGCTCAGCGGCGCGCGCTCATCGCGAGACCGCTGAAGCGATTTGTTGGGCTTCCATTGTTCATCCTCAACGGATGTTCGCCCTGCCAGAAAGTAATCTTTGAATGACTAAACAAATAAACTTCCCTAGCCAATAATAGAGGACTGAATTGGCGGCTAAAGTCGGAACAATAAAATACCAATTACGAAGGTGGAGATCTGGAGTATAGCCAGGAAATAGATACCATGAGTCGATCCAGACTGTTAGCCAGATAATTGGGAACCCGAGGGGAAACTGCGCAGGTAGCGCTACAAGGTCGCAGAGAAAATATGAACACGTCACCGCTTGGTAGTGTAAAATGCTGGCCACTCCAAGATAGCCAATCGAAAACAGCCAGCCGCACTTCGATCTTCCAAGCATCCTCATAGTTGCATTTCCTTGTCTACCCCGATTAAAACTCCCGGCTAGCAACATTCAATGCTTTGTTGCCCAACGGCTCCGCTCACCCGCCGCCAGTAACCTCCCGTTCTCAACCGACCAATTTTGAGCGGTCGGTGTGCAGCGGAATTTATGGGGAGACGGCCAGAGGAGACGACCCTGCATTGGACGACAGAACTCATGTCTACTAACATATCGTTCGCTCCTGGCCCATAGAACATCGGTCCCCAAAAAGCTTACCGTCAGAAAGTGAGAGCACCTGCCAGGACTAGAGGACGACCATGCACCGGCAGTCACTAGATGACTACTAACATATCGTATCGCCTCTAGCG
>JBHJNR010000106.1:0-24706 GCA_050330615.1 Cyanophyceae cyanobacterium | reverse complement strand
CTATTCAACCTCCTTCTTCCCAAGTGTCTGATTCTGCTCAGGGATCCCTGAATGGAGACTGGTGGGATCTGACTTTGATGGCGGATTTAAGCCAAGAGGATCTGATTTTCTGGCGACTGGACACCTTTGGTTGCCAAGGGATGACCAGCGAACGAATCAAGGAACGGCGACAGTCGGCCCGTGGGTTTGAGCGAATTGTCATTCATGCCTATGTCCCAGCGGCGTCGGCAACAGTTCTGGATATGGCTGCTCTAGCCTTGCGGCTGCGTCAGGATGCCCTGATTGAGAAGCATTCTCCCCCACAGCTGACCTGGGAGCGGCTGGAATCAGAGGACTGGTCTACCACTTGGAAGCAACATTGGCAGGCCCAAGAGATTGGGGATCATCTGTTGATCGTGCCCGCCTGGTTGACGCCCCCCGCCACCAAGCGACACATATTGACGATGGATCCTGGTATGGCCTTTGGCACGGGGGCACATGCCACCACTCAGCTCTGTCTTGAGGCGTTGGAAATGCGCCTGACCGGCTGGGCTGATGATGAAGTCCATGAGCCTCTGATACTGGGGGATGTGGGATGCGGGTCTGGGATCCTATCCATTGCCGGGGCGATGCTGGGGGCTAAGAAAGTGTTTTCTGTGGACACGGATCCCTTGGCGGTGGAGGCAACAATGCAAAACTGCCGCCTCAATGGGTTGGTGGATCAGGTGGAAGCTCGCCTGGGTAGCCTCGAACATATCCCGCAGATGGTGGATGGCTTAACCTGCAATATTTTGGCCGATGTGATTTTGGATATGATCCCAGAATTTCGCTTGGTGGTGAAAGAGGATGGCTGGTTGATCTTGAGCGGGATCCTGATTGATCAGGCCAAGTTTGTCTCGGAAATGCTGGAAAACCATGACTGGGTGGTAGCCGCTCTTTGGAAGCGCGGGGAATGGTGTTGTCTCAATGTCCGTCAAGCCCAGAAGTGACGGCCTGATAGACCTGATAGATCTGAAGGGATCCCGGCTCTTATCCTCTTGCTCCCCATACAAAAACGAGTTCATGAACAAGGCACCCCAGTAGGGATTGCCATCCATGAACTCGCTCTATTAACCCAGGATTAAGAAGCCTCTGGGCTTGGGGGCTAGACGTAGTTTTTGATGCTGATGTCGATCAGACGCAGGGTATCTTCCAACCCCTTCCAGCCTCGGATCTCAGTCTCTTTCTTTTCTAGACGCTTGTAGGAGGCAAAGAATTCGGCAATCTCATCGAGGCGGTGGGGGGCCAGGTCGCTCAAGGATTTGACCTCGGCATAACGGGGATCCTTGACGGGCACACACAGCAGCTTTTCATCGGGATCCCCACCATCGATCATCTCCAGCAGTCCCAAGGGCCTTGCAGCGATCACACAGCCCGGAAAGGTAGGCTCATCCATCAACACCATGCCATCAAGGGGATCCCCATCGCCTGCCAGGGTGTTGGGAATGAAGCCATAGTCGCAGGGGTAGGCCACCGAGGAGTAGAGCACCCGATCCAGAGCCATCGCGCCCAAGTCTTTGTCAAATTCGTACTTGTTTTTGCTGCCGCCGGGAATCTCGATCAAGACGTTGATCACGCCTGGTTTGGGTTGGGCAGGAATCTTGGAAAGGTCAATCATGGACTACCTCACAGGGTCTCAGGACAAAGCCAGAAGCATTATACGAGGCGGATGGATCCTTTGGCAGTTTTCTTGATTTCAGGGCTGGGAGGACATCGGGATCCCGATTGCCAGAAGCTCAAGTCAGGGATCCCATTTCTCAATAGTTTGTGTCTAAAGAACTAGAAATACGAGTGTGGAGCGAATATTTTGCTCTGGCGTCGGCTCAACTCTTGCTAGGCGGAACTTGTTTGGACAATGCTTTAGCTGGTAACTATCGCTACATGAGAGTTTGGCGTAAAGACAAAAGCGGTTGGCAAATTGCTGGTGGCAGTGTAGTGGCGATGGTTTGAGGATCTCACCCTTCTTAAACTTGCATAGTGGCAAACATTCGAGTCATTGAGGGCCGTCGGTTAATGTATCCAGTGTATCTAGTTAGCCAACCAATGAAGCCATTGGGCGAGCCATTTTGGCCGTGTTGCCAAGGCTGTCTACGGCTGTCTATCTTAGTTGTTATTCTTTGACTCAATGACTACAACTATTCGCCCCGAAACACCTTTAGACAAAGAGGGAATTGCGCAAGTCAATCGACGGGCTTTTCTCTCTCATCCTCACAGCCATCAAACCGAGCAGTTCATCATAGGTTTTCTCCGAGAGACCCCACGCAAGAACGGCCTTTGGCCTACAGCGCAGCGGCGTGGGGAGGGATAGGAGGCTTGGCGATGGGGTACCGCTGCGCGGAAGCAAGCAACAATGCCCCTGAGCCAAGCAAATACAATAGCCTTACTTTAGCTACGCTATAATGTAAGACATGGCTGAACGAGCTTACCGTTACCGCTTCTACCCAACTGCTGAGCAAGAAACTTTGCTTCGCAGGACTCTGGGTTGTGTGCGGTTGGTGATCAATAAAGCCCTGGCCTTGCGGACTCAGGCTTGGTATGAACGCCAAGATCGGGTGGACTATGTTCAGACATCGGCGGCTCTGACCCAGTGGAAACAGCAAGAGGACTTGCAGTTTCTGAATGAAGTCAGTTCGGTGCCCTTGCAACAGGGATTGCGACATCTGCAAAAGGGGTTTGCGAACTTCTTTGCCGGACGCACCCGCTACCCACGCTTCAAGAAAAAGCACAACGGGGGTAGTGCAGAGTTCACAAAGTCGGCGTTCAAGTTCCGAGACAGTCAACTCTTTCTGGCCAAGTGTGAACAACCCTTGCCGATTGTTTGGAGCCGTGTCTTGCCGGAAGGGGTGGACTCCTCCACGGTGACAGTGAAGCTGGAGCCTTCGGGTCGGTGGTTCGTGTCTCTGTTGGTGGATGATCCCACGGTGGAGGCATTGCCCCCGTCCAATGCGGCGGTAGGGATTGATGCTGGGTTGACCAGTCTGGCCACCCTCAGCACCGGGGAGAAGATCGCCAATCCCCGCCACTACCGCAAAGCAAGACGCAAACTCAAACAGATTCAGAAGTCCTTGAGCCGCAAGCTCAAAGGATCCAAGAACCGACACAAGGCGCGGGTGAAAGTGGCGCGGCAACACGCCCGAATTGCCGATAGCCGGAGAGATTTCTTGCCCAAGCTCAGTACCCGATTGGTGCGTGAAAACCAAACCATCGTCGTGGAGGATCTGGCTGTGCGGAACATGGTCAAGCATCACAAGCTGGCGGGATCCATCTCCGATGCGGGATGGGGTGAGCTGGTGCGGATGCTGGACTACAAATGCACGTGGTACGGGCGAACCTTGGTCAAGATTGACCGCTGGTTTCCCAGCTCCAAGCGTTGTGGAAGTTGCGGGCACATTATGGAGTCTTTGCCTTTGGATGTGCGGGAGTGGGAATGTCCCCACTGTCAGGCAATCCAGGACAGGGACATCAATGCTGCCCGCAACATATGGGCCGCTGGACAGGCGGTGACAGTCTGTGGATCGAACATAAGACCTGATAGGCATGAGTCTAAAGGGCAGTTGAGCAAAACCCGCAAGGGAAGGAAACAAAAACCTAAGTCGTGAGTCTTAGGAATCTCTCGCCACAGCGCGCAGCGTTTGGCGGGAGAGGATGTCAAGCCCGACATTCCTATCTGGCCCATGAGATTGCCTGGGGCCATCGATTTCAGGACATGATGCGAGACCTGCCGGATGGCCGCCGTCTCCTGGATTATCGGTACTTTCATGAGATCGTCCCACTGCAACAGTCTCCCCTAGCCGCCTCATCCCGCTCTGAAGTGTCGATCTCACCCTCGGGATCCCCTTAGCGAGAGCTGAGCAGCTCTGACCTGAACGGCTAACCTAATGGCCTTACTTTTGGTAGGCGCGCTCCATCAGTTGGAGCTGGCTGCTGCGGATCGGCTCATCGGCTCCCGGCTGTCGCTGTTGATATTGGCCCAGGGCATTGAGATCCCAGGCTTGCCGATTGTCTGCCAAGGTAATGCCCAGAATCTCTTGGATCTCCTTGAGCAAGTCAGGATCTTGAATGGGGGTGATGGTTTCCACCCGCCGATCTAAGTTGCGGGTCATCCAGTCAGCACTGCCGATATAGACCTCCTCGTCACCCCCATTATGGAAGTAGAAGATGCGGGGATGCTCTAGCAATCGCCCCACAACACTGATGACGCGAATCGTCTCGCTTAAGCCAGGGATCCCTGGACGGAGGCAGCACATCCCCCGCACAATTAGATCCATCTCTACCCCTGCCTTACCTGCCTCGTATAAGAGGGCAATGATCTTGGGATCCACCAGCGAGTTGAGCTTGGCCACTATTCGCCCGCCCCGGCCTTCCTGCTGATGTTCGATCTCCCGGCGAATCATGGCCATCATGCCAGGACGTAACGTGGAGGGAGCCACCAAGAGACGGCGGAACTGTCGTTGGCGCGAGTAGCCCGTCAATAGGTTAAACAGATCGCTGACATCAGATCCTAAGGTGGGATCACAGGTGAGGATCCCTAAATCGGTGTAGAGTTTTGCGGTTTTGGGGTTGTAATTGCCGGTGCCAATATGAACATAGCGGCGGAGCTGCTCTCCCTCTTGGCGTACCACCAGGGCTAGTTTGCAGTGAATCTTCAGCCCCGGCAGACCATACACCACATGAACCCCAGCCTTCTCCAGCTTTTTGGCCCACTGAATATTATTTTCTTCGTCAAATCGGGCTTTTAGCTCCACCAGAACCGCCACTTGTTTGCCATTTTCCGCCGCTTTGATCAGGGCATTGACCACCGGAGAATCGCCGGATGTGCGATAGAGGGTCTGCTTGATGGTCAAGACATGGGGATCTTCGCTCGCTTCTTCCAAGAACCGGACGACGCTGCTGCTAAAGGACTCATAGGGGTGATGCAACAATAGATCACTCGACCGGATGATCGAGAAGATATCGCTAGTCTCTTCCCCCGTCAGCCCCACCTTGAGTCGGGGGTGGGTGGCAAATGTCCAGACGGGATCCTTGAGCTGGGGTAGATTGAGCCGCATCAAGCTCATCAGATCCCCCAAGTTGAGCAGTCCCGGCACCGTATAGACATTTTGCGGGGGAATATTCAGTTCTTCTTCCAGCCGCTGGCGAATCAATGGCGGTGTAGAACTGGCGATCTCCAGCCGTACCGCCGCCCCAAACCGGCGCTTGCGCAGTTCTTCTTGGATCGCCTCCAGCAGATCGTCCGCTTCGTCCTCCTGGATTTCCAGATCGGCATCACGGGTGACCCGAAAGGGGTAATACTCCAGGATCGTCATGCCCACAAAGAGCGATTCGAGATTATGGGCGATCACCTGCTCCAGTGGGACAAAATCCAGAGTTTCCCCCATCTGGACAAAGCGGGGCAACAGATTGGGCACCTTGATGCGGGCAAAGTGCTCTTCGTCAGTCTCGGGATCCCGTACCACCACCGCCAAGCTGAGGCTGAGGTTGGAGATATAGGGAAAAGGATGGGCCGGATCCACCGCTAACGGGGTCAACACCGGATAGATCTGAGCCGCAAACATTTCTTTCAATTCTCGTTTCTGCAGCTCACTCAGATCGGGATAATCGAGGATCCGTACCCCTTGACGGGCCAGTTCGGGTCGGATGTGGCTCTCAAAGTGTTGATGCTGCTCGTACACCAAGGGATGGAGATGGTGATGAATCAGGTGAAGTTGTTGTTGGGGATTAAGCCCGTCCGGGGTGAGGGTCTGGACACTAGCCTCCTGCTGTCGCTTGATCACCGCCACCCGCACCATAAAAAACTCATCAAGATTGCCGGAAAAGATGGCTAAAAACTTTAGCCGCTCCAGCAGAGGGGTGCGTGGATCCAAAGCCTCCCGCAACACCCGCCCATTGAACTGAATCCAACTCAATTCGCGGTTGAAATAGAGTTCAGGAGCCGCAAAGCCCTCGGTAATGGGCGGACTCAAGTGAGTCGGAATACTGTCCACAAGCGGGGCCAAGGTGCCCTCTTTGAGACTAGGGATCCCAATGATTGTGGAGGTGGTTGGGGTGGAGGCGAGTGTCATCGCGCGACAGGCTCAAAGGCAGTAATTGCCTCATCCTACCCTTGGGCTGTAGACCAATAGGTTAAGGATCAGACTTCAAAGGGTTTGAATTCATCCCTTTGCAGCAGTCGCTTTGATAGGTGAATCAAGAGCCAGCTTCGCTGCCGTACCACAAGGTTTCTATCGGGCAGGCCAAAGCCAACAGCCGATCACGGCTACCTAGCTCACCAAGGTCAGAGCTACCACTGGGATCCAAGACGGTGACATGGCCAAGCTTGCGTCCGAGCCGAGACTGGGCCTTGTCGTACCAATGCACATGGGCATTCGGGATCCGGGCGATGGCCTCCAACTGTGAGGCATACCGATCTGTGGATCCCTCTTCTGTGCCCAATAGATTGACCATCACCGCACCAGGTACCGTCAGGCGAGGATCCCCAAGAGAACGGTTGGTGATCGCCCGCAGATGTTGTTCAAACTGGGAGGTCTGGCAGGCATCCAGGCTCAAGTGCCCCGAGTTGTGGGTGCGGGGGGCGATCTCATTCACCCGCACCTTCTCATCGGCGGTCAAAAACAATTCGATCCCCAGGATCCCCACCACCGCCAGATGGTCTAGCAAGGTGGTAGCAATTGCCTCCGCCTGTGCTTGCACGTGGCTAGATATGTGGGCCGGAGCAATCACCCGCCGACAGACCTGCTGCACCTGCTGTGTCTCCACCACAGCAAATAACCGGATCTCGCCTGAGCTCGATCGAGCTGCCATGATGGCCAACTCTCTCTCAAAGGGGATCCATTCCTCCGCCAGCAGCACCTGATCCCGTGCCTGATCCGGAGCAAGAGTTTGTTGGATGGTCTGGAATAAATCATTTAAGGCTTCAGCACTTTTGACCACAAAGGTACCCTGCCCGTCGTAGCCACCCCGCCGCATCTTGACCACCAGCGGGCGAATGGCTGTGGGCATCCAGGGCAACGAGTCGATCCAGCCGTCACAGGTTATCCCTCTGAGCGGCCAAAACTGTGGGGTGCCGATCCCCAAAGATTGCAATAGATGACGCTGATCCAACTTGTCCAGTAACGGACGCAGGGATCCCAGCTGAGGGGCAAACAGGATCCCTTGGTCGGCTAAAGTTTGCAGCCGATCGAGATCAACAAATTCATTCTCAAAGGTGATCACCTCCACCTGCTCAGCCAATTGGCCAGTCGCCTCCAGGTCATCAATCGGAGCCAAAAGGGTGTGAGCAGCTATGCCCACCGCAGGGTCAGAAGACTGGGGTGTCTGGATCCACAGCTCAATGCCCAGGGTCGCAGCAGCCTTGGCTAGCATCTGGGCCAACTGCCCGCCCCCGATTACCCCCACTCGCTTCAACATCACAGCCTGCCCACGATCGTCGTCTCGATCCTAGTACCCGGTGGGATCTAATCAGCTACTCTATTCGACGGTGTCAGGGTGTTCGGCATAGCGATAGACATTCACCTAGAGATTGGCATTCTCATCAGTGGTGTGTTGCACCCAAAACTCAGTGATCGGGCTGTCAGAACTGATCAGAGTGGGTTGCCCTGCCTTGCAGGTGTAGGTTTTGTGGTTATCACCACAGCGCAACACGACCCCAGCGGGCTGGGTGGTGACCTGTAACTCTAATGCAGGCGGGTCAATGGTAATGCGCTGTTCCGGCTGGGATCCCAAGAGGGGCACCCCATAGGTATGCAAAACACCCTCAGCTGCTGCCATCGCCCCTTGCCCCCAAAGGCCAAAGCTCAACAGCAACAGAGTCAGCCCTATCCTCCAGCAAATCCGGTGGGAAAAGACCGATCGAACTATCGCCATCATGGGATCCCACATAACTCTGCTCCAAGCTAGCCCATCCGAGCAAACCCTCTGGAACTAGCCGTTACGACGGGGAAATTGATCGATGCGGGCGCTGCCATAAAAAACGACTTTTTGATCCCGCACCCGCACTTGGTCAATCCGCAGTTGGGTGCCGTCAAGAGAAAACGTATCTAGATCCAGGATCCGGTTGACATGCTCTACCAACGCCTCAGCCATCCGGTGATCGGCAACCGATTCGTCATAGATTACCTCCTCAAACCGGATGCAGTGGCGATCTTTGACCTCTACAACGGTGGAAAAATCCATCGGTTGCCAGTCGTCGCCCCCTTTAACCTCCGATTGGATCCGCAGGCGACCTTCGTTGCTGATCGACACGGTGACATTCCGCAGTTCTAGCGGCTGACCATTGATCTGCAACTTTTGCATCTGCCGCATCACAAACGGGGTATTGAAAGAGGTGCTGAGATCGTCTTCTGTCAACACCACCCGCATCCGGGATTGGGTGGGCTGGCGCAATTTGACCCGGCCCCGAAAGATCTCGCTGAAGTCGATCGACACTGCTTGGGAAAACAGCTCCAACCCCGCGATCCGCAGGCCGTTGTACATCTGCAAGCCTTGAGCAATGAGGTCAAAGCCATCAATGCTTCCCTGTAACAACTTTGTGACGGGTTCGGCTCGCACTTGGGCATCAATATGCTCCGACTTGCGAAACAAAGCCGCAATAGCCGCGCTCACCACTCGGCTGACGAGTTGGTCGCCCCCCTGACCTTGAAATGGCAGTCCTGATAGCAAGGTTGAGTTCATTCCTTAGGATTGAACGGCATCGCTCATCATCATAGCCGAATGTTAAGAAACATTTCGGGCAGGTCGGGCCGGAATCTTCTTGCGAGCCAGAATGTGGCGGTTGGGATCCCTGCAAAACCAGCTTGAACGACTCCAGCTCCTGGCGTGAAGCGGTACCACCCCAAGAGCCTAGAGGTCAAAGTGGAGCTTGATATCGGTGTACTTCGGGGATCCCCCTAATTTGACAGTAGTGGACTCAATATCATCCAGGGGAGCCAAGGGATCCTGTAGGGAAGATAGAGAAAGAGGAGAGGCGGCGGAGCGTTCCAAATAGAATACCTGATCTCCTCGATGCCATAGTTCGGGTTCTGGCATCAAAAAGGCGCGATAGGAATCCCCTTTGTTGGGCCACCGCATCCGTTGGGGTCGCAACAGCAACAGGGGGAGACAAGCGTCAGACTCGATGCGTGCGGTGAACTGATCGCGGATGCGCTCGAAGGTGAGATCCCCCAAGCCCGCGTAAGCTGAGAAGCCCCAGTCCATCGCAGACCAATCTTTGGGAGACAATCGCCTTTGTTTCAGACCCAGATCCGCCATCATGGGCAGGGTCAAGCTGCGCAGTTGGGCCGAGTCAGAGTCCAGATAGTCAGCCCAGCGCTGGATTTGTTCAAAAGGATTCTGCAACGGTCGGATCCCTTCGGAGGCAGGCATATTGGGCAGTAGGGACGTCCAGATGGTGGCCGAAGCAAACAGCTTGGTGCTCAATTCGGCAATGGCCCAGTTCACCTGCGGGTTGAGGGTCATGATCAGTAGGGTGTCGGCGTGTTCAATATCGGCTTGTAGCAACACCGATTCCGATAGAATCTCATCCGGTCGCAGCTCCATCTCCATCATTTCCAACAGAGAAGGACGGCTAGTCCCAGGATCCTTCGGTTGGGGTTTTTGGGGAGCTTGGCCATTGGAGACGGGTGTGCCTGGGGCGTTGATCTGGGGATCCCCGGCATCAGGTTCTCCATGGGTTGATCTCTTCTCGTCACCGTCGTCAGGACTCTCCATCACCGGGATTGAGGGATCCTGATTGATCGCCATCCCAGCAATCTTGGCTTCAGAGAAGATGGGATCCAGGCGTCCATTGCTGGAGGCTAGATCCTGCGTCCCATTGGCCGAGGCGGCGGCAGCAGCCAGATCAGCCTTGGGATCAGGCGTTGTTTCCTCCCCGCTGGAGGGATCCGAACTGGAGGAGAGCAGTGAGACCAATTGAACCGACTGTCCTTGAGACCGTAGCAACGTGGCCAACCGCTGGGTGAGGGGATGATCGCCGATGATCACCATACCTGCCCCCTGCTCTAGTTCCAGCCATTGCGCCACCCAAGCTGCCGTCAACCCCTGAATCACCACTGTCATGGCAATGGTCAAAAATACCAAGGACTTGAGGGCGTCTCCCCCACTGATGCCGCGCTCAGTCAGCAGGATGGCAAATAAGGATGCCACTGATGCCGCCACAATGCCTCGGGGGGCCACCCAAGCCACAAAGATCTTTTGCCGCCAGGTCAGATCACTATTCCAGGTGCAGATCAAAACGCTAAGAGGACGCACCACCAGCATCAAGATCGCCACCGTTGCCACAGATCCCCAGCCCAGGGCCAGCACCGCTTTGATCGATAGGCTGGCGGTGAGCAAGATAAACAGCACCGAGATCGCTAGCACCACCAACTGCCCATGAAACTGCCGCACACTGCGCTCCGCAATGGCAGCCCGTTGCCGCATCACCAGCCCCGCTAATACCACCGCCATCAACCCCGACTCTGACAGCAAGCTCTGGGCCAAGACAAACACCCCAAGAGCGCCCGCCAGCACCACAGAATTACGCAACTCTTCTGTCAAATATTGCCGCGACCACAGCAAAAACATCCCCATCAACCAGCCCGCCACCGCCCCGATAGCGGCCCCCACCAACAGGCGTTCCCCCAATTGTTCGGCGGCACCGATCAGATCAGTCTGGCCTGACGACACCACCTGCAACACCACCACCGCCAAGATCGCCCCAATCGGATCGATCAGGACGCCCTCTCCTTCTAATAAGGTGCTGACCGAGGATTCCAACCGTACCCGCTTGAGAATGGGGTTGATCACGGTCGGCCCTGTCACCACCACCATCGAGCCATACAAAAAAGCCAGTGGCCAGGGAAATTCACTCAAATAGTGAGCCGCCACCGCCCCACCCATCAGCGTAATACCAGCGCCAATGGTGACCAGATTGCGCAAGCTGCGGGACACTTGGCTCAATTCCTGAATCCGCAAGTTGAGCCCGCCCTCAAACAGGATCAAGGCTACCGCCAACGAAACCAGCACCTCCAGCCCCACTCCCAGGGTCTGAGGCTGAAGCACCCGCAACCCATCGGTGCCCAAAAGGATCCCAAAGAGCAGCAAAAAGACAATTCCTGGCACTTTGAGAAAGGTGGCCAACACCTGTGCCCCAATCCCAGCTACCAGAGCCAATGCAATTAAAACTGTAAAGTCAAACGATTGCTCCATGAGCCGTTTTTAGCCTCTCTCACATCCAGGGAAGGGATCCTTGGGTTAGATTCTCTGTTGTGCCCTCAGGTGTTGTGCACTTGGGATCAGCCGTTGCTCAGCTGGCATGAAGGGGTTCAATCAGGGATCCAGACCAGGGTATCGGTTTGCTTTACCTGCGATGGGGTGCGGTTTTCAGGAACGCCAAATAACTTAAACCTCTTATTCTAGGGCATTACGGACTTCGAGATAGTCGTCTTTTACCCACAGTAGCGCATGGATCTGGTCAGCTCAACCAACAGGGACGGGAGGGGATCCAGATCCTGATGTTGGAGAAAAGTCGAAGAGGGCATAGGGCAAATAGTAGGATAGGCCTAATCATTTGATCCCTGACCTGTGGCGCGATTGGGCATGAAGCAAGCCCTGACTCGGATCCCTCCGGCTCTGGTGTGGCCAACCTTGGCTCTCATCAGCGATGGACTGGGCATCACCCTATCCTTCTGGGGGGGCTACGGGCTGCGGTCTCTCAGTCCCAATGATCTACTGCCTTTGGATGTCTATCTAGGTCTGGCGGGGGTCTGTGTGCTCTGCTTTTGGGGGATCCTGGCCTTGATCGGTGGTTATGCGGCCTCCAAGCTGATCTCCCGCTTTGATGAGTGGCTCAAGGTGGTGCTGGCATTGGGACTAGCCTTTGGGATCCTGCTGGCGGGAGCCTTTTTTGTCCGATCGATCTCTCTGTCGCGGCTGGTGATGGCCTATGCCGGGATCTTGGCGGGGGTGAGCTTGACCTTAAGTCGCTGGGGAATCCGAGCAGGGATGGGTTGGTTGCGCTCGCAAGGTTATGGGATCCGGCGGGTGGTCTGGGTGGGTAACCCTGGAATGCTGAATGAAGTGCGTCAACGGCTGGTGCGCTCTCCACAATTGGGTTTTGAGATAGTGGCGCAAGCGGAATTGGAAATAGAGGATAGCGATCCATCCCTTCAATCTGCTCAATCCTGTTTGAATCTAGAGCACTTGCTGACATGGATGGGATCCCATCAGGAGGTGAGCGAGGTTTGGTTTGCTCAGCCCCACCTGGCCACCACAGAACGCCTGCTGGGTTTGCGGGCGTTGGCTGACCAAGGGCGCGATCTTCAGGTGCGGCTATTGCCGGATATGTTGAACTACCTCAGCGTCAATGTCAGCTTCCAGTTGTTGGATGGGATCCCGCTGCTCACCCTCGGCTCTCCCCCCCTCAGCTCTGGTCTCAATCGCCTGTTGAAACGGGGGCTGGATCTGCTGGGATCCAGTGTGGGTTTAGTGCTACTCAGTCCTGTCTTGGTGGGAATTGCCCTGGCGATTCGGCTGACGGATCCAGGCCCGATCTTTTATCGACAGGAGCGGGTCAGTCTGAATGGGCAACACTTTTGGATCCTCAAGTTTCGCACCATGCAAGCCAATGCTGAGACAGAGCAACAACCGGGCTGGACACGCCCCCAGGATCCCCGGCGAACGCGGCTGGGCATTTGGTTGCGGCGGCACAATCTGGACGAATTGCCACAGTTGTGGAATGTGATCAAAGGAGAGATGAGTCTGGTGGGGCCTCGGCCTGAGCGTCCTTTTTATGTGGCGCAATTTAGCCAGGAGATCCCCAAATATCTAGAGCGGCATCGGGTTAAAACGGGACTAACCGGATGGGCGCAGATCCACGGACTGCGGGGGGATACCAGCATCCCGGAGCGGACACAATTTGACCTGTATTATGTGGAAAATTGGTCGCTGCTGCTGGATCTGCGCATTTTGGCCCTCACTGTCTACCAAGGGATCCAGGGGCGGATCCAGGGTTATTGACGGGCTTGTCGTTAGAATATCTCTAGTCAAAGCTGAGAGAGAACCTTTTTATCCTTCTCTCAGTGGAACTCACGGGTGTTGTAGGGCAACAGAATGGCCGATTTCCTATTCGGGCAAATGCGTCGCTGGTGGATGGAGACACCACTGCGATCGTTGGATCGTGCCTATGAAGCGGCTCTCAAGATCAAGGCCATTGAGGATGAGCACTTTAAAGGGGATCCTATTGGGCCAGATGCGGGCCAGAGCAACAGCGTTTTTCGCTACTTCCTAGCCCAATTGCGCCGCCAACTCAAGATTATTCAAACCGGATTGGCAGAGTTTCGGGCCAGCAGCAGCATGACCGGGCCACCCCAAGATCCCCTGGTGCCGGATCCCCCAGCCTCCAGCCCTCCATCAGATACAGGCGGAGAGCAGCCCTCAGGATCCCTTGCCAGTGAGACCGTCCCCACTGGGGCAGTAGATCCGCTCCAGGGATCCGAGCGTCTCAGTGTCTTGGACAAGCTCCGCTTTGTGGACACCATTGTTGCCCGCTATACCCCTCTGCCACAGCCCCTATCCCGCCGCAGCTTAGCCACCCGTCAGGCCAAAGACTCCCTCAATGGCCTTGGGACAAATCCAAGATCAGCGACTCTGGCGCAAACCTCCCTAGGATCCCAGGCCAACAATGCTCTGAGCAAATCAGCAGGAGGATCCCTCGCTCCAGATCTAGCCCCCAATCCGCCGGATCCCAAGTCCCGAGCAGCCCGCACCAGCGTCGTGCCTCGATCCATTTTTCGCACCGCTAATCGTCTACGACGAGAACTCAACTCCGGCTATGAGCAGGTGATGGTCGACGAGGCGCGGGACTCTCGCACCCGTACCATGACCTCGTTACGGTTTTTGGCTCTTTTGGCCATCCTGCCGGTGATTGCTCAGATCGCCTCCAAAAATCTAGTTTTTGAGCCTCTGGTGGAGTATTTCCGCTCAGACGAACCCCAATCCATCACCCTTACGATGGAATTTGAGGAACTAGCCCTAGTGGAATTTAATCACTACAAAGAGCAGTTGGAGTTTCAGCACTTTCTGGCCGGTGAAGTTGAGGAGGATAATGCTCAGACCGAAGATCAACTGCGGCAAAAAGCGGTGGAGCTGACCCAAAAATATGGCTATCGCAGTGTAGAAGGGCTCAAAAATGTTCTTGCCGATCTATTTTCTCTGGCAGTCTTTGCTTGGTTGATTATAATTGGCCGAGAAGAAATCGAGATTCTCAAGTCATTTCTCGATCAGATTGTTTATGGATTGAGCGATAGCGCTAAGGCGTTTATCATCATCTTGTTTACCGATGTTTTTGTGGGCTACCATTCACCTCATGGCTGGGAAGTCCTGTTGTCTGGATTGGCTAGACATCTGGGAGTAATGGAAAACCAAGAGATCACCTTTGCCTTCATTGCCACCTTTCCCGTATTTTTAGATACACTCTTCAAATACTGGATCTTCCGTTATCTCAACCGAATCTCGCCCTCTGCGGTGGCAACTTACAAGAGCATGAATGAGTAGATTGCGTAAGGAATAGACTGCTAGCTAGTCTAAGACCTACTTTCTAAACTCTATTTTCAACATGTTTCTGATGAGGATGCTGAGATAGCACCCTTCTAAGCCAATCAGACTATGATTATTCCACTGCCTCACCGATAGCTGACAGGATCCCTCATTATTTATCATCTGACTTCATGAAGACCTCTCAATGGATTGGATTACTCTTTTTGATCGGTTTGTTGCTGCTGTTGTGGCAACTGCGCAATATCTTGCTGATGATCTTTGGATCCATTGTACTGGCGGTAGCAGTTGATACATTAGCTTTGATCCCGCAGCGGTATGGATTTCGCCGCAGTGATTCTCTCATCATCACGGTGTTGACTCTGTTGGTGATGGCGATTGTAGTGGGGGTGATCGTTGTGCCTCCCTTGTTAGAACAATTTACAGCCCTGTTTCGGGTCATGTTGGATGGGTTGGTGAACGCCCCCACCGTCCTCAATGAGTGGTTTGAACGGGCTCAAGAGTGGGTTCAGACTATCAATCCCATTCAGCTGGGGGATCCCACTGACTTCCCTCAACCCGAGTTTGGCTCTAATGGCGAGTCGCTGTTGGATCCGATCATCTTTGACTTGCCCAGCCTGCGGGATGTGATCAACAGTTTGACCCCGCAAATCTCGAATCTAGTCAATCAGTCGGTGAGCTTCTTCACCACCTCGTTTGCAACAGTGGTGAGCCTGTTTCTCTTGGCGGTGCTGACCATGTTGTTGGCGATCGATCCCCATTCCTATGTCAGTGCCTTTGTGGTGATCTTCCCCAGCTTCTATCGCCCTCGGATTCGCTATATCTTGCATCGCTGTGAAGTCGCCCTCCGCAGTTGGCTGGTGGGAGTGCTGCTGACCAGCCTCCTAGTGATGTTGCTGAGCGGAGTGGGGCTGTGGATATTGGGGGTGCCGTTGGTACTGGCCAATGCGGTGCTGGCCGGGTTGTTTAACTTCATTCCCAATATCGGGCCAACCCTCAGCGTGGTGGCTCCCATGGCAACCGCCTTTCAGGTTTCTCCGTGGCATCCTCTGTTGGTATTGATCCTCTATGTCGGGATCCAGCAGTTGGAGAGCTTCGTGCTAACCCCTATTGTGATGTCACGCCAGATCTCGCTGTTGCCAGGATTAACGCTATTGGCTCAAGTGGTTTTCGCCACCTTCTTTGGTGTCCCTGGTCTCTTTTTGGCAGTCCCCTTGACGGCAGTCTTGCAGGTCTGGATTCAGGAGGCTTTGATTCGGGATGTCTTGGATCCCTGGACAGAATCCCAGCGCAATATCCCCGAAACATCTCCTGTGTTGCGGCTCGAAACAGAGATCATGACCCTTGAGGATAGAGACAGCAAGCCTCGGCTAGAAACGACTCTCAATGGCCAGGAGGCTCACGCAAAAGGCGATAGTCACACCCCAGGGATCCCTGCTGCTGAGCCAAAATCTGAGGAGGACTCTAGTGCTGACTCCAACAGTTGAGAGCAGCATCTATGCATCTATATGGAATGACATGTGCTCCCTAGAAAACGACCAAGCTCACCGGCGGTAATGGAGCGTAGCGAAATTGCCGTCTGGGGCAGCGCCTTTTAGCTATTGCTTGTTTCCCTGGTCAATTCATTCGCCAACATCTCCGCCTGTTTAAGCACCGTCTCGGTAGCCAGCTTCTGCATATCTGGGGGATACCCAAAATGCCTTAAAGTCCTTTTTACAATGACTTTGAGTTTTGCCTTGACGCTTTCTTTGATTGTCCAATCGATAGACGCATTGGCCTTTACTCGTTCAAATAACACAATGGCCAGTTCGCGCAATTTGTCCTGCTGCATTAATTCTCTGGCGCTGTCGTTGTTGGCCACGGCAGTATAGAAAGCGTACTCATAATCGCTGAGGCCCATCTCTTCAGCCTGTTTGTCGGACTTGACGATCTCCTTGCTGATGTTGATCAGCTCGTCCATCACCTCCGCCGCCGTGAGCACCTTGGCGTGGTATCGCTTGATGGCCTCTTGCAGCATTTCCATCAGGGTTCGGCTTTGCACCAGATTCTTTTTGGCGCGTGCCTTGATTTCGTCGTTGAGCAGTTTTTTGAGCACTTCCAGCGCGACGTTTTTGTGCTCCTTGTTTTTTAACTCCAGCAGGAATTCTTCGGAAAGAATCGAAATATCAGGTTTCTTGATTCCCGCTGCATCGAACACATCAATGACTTGTTCCGACACCAGAGCCTTGTCGATCACCTGCCGAATAGTTGATTCAATTTCCTCATTGGTGCGACCTGAATCGGTGCTGTCAAACTTCGCCAGCCTCGCCTTCACCGCCTGAAAGAAGGCGATCTCATCCTTCACATCCAAGGCCTGCTCATGTGGGATGGCGATGGCGAATGCCTGCGATAAGGCGGTGACTTCGTCGATATAGCGCTTCTTGCCATCCTCCAGCCCGAGGATGTGTTCCTCTGCCGCCAGAATCAAGGAGAGTCTTCTGGAGGTGACGGCCTCAAAGTAATCCTCATAGGGAAAGCTGTGATACAGGCCAGCCACCACTTCAATCTTTTCCAACATCAATTGCACGGCCTGCTCTTGGGCCAGCATGGGGTCGCCCTTGCCCCCGGCATCGGCATAGAACGACAGCGCCTGCTTGAGATCGGAGGCAATGCCCAGATAGTCCACCACCAAACCCGCTGGCTTATCACCGTATACCCGGTTTACCCGCGCGATGGCCTGCATCAGGTTGTGGCCCTTCAGGGGCTTGTCGATATAGAGCGTGTGCATACAGGGTGCATCGAAGCCGGTGAGCCACATATCGCGCACGATGACCAGCTTCAGCTCATCATCAGGGTCTTTCATGCGCTCGGCCAGGGTTTTGCGCTGGTGTTTGGTGGTGTGATGCCCCGCTAGCTTGGGGCCATCCGCAGAGGCTGCCGTCATCACCACTTTGATCACGCCCTTGGTGAGATCGGGTGACTGCCATTCTGGTTTCAGTTTGATGATCTCTTCAAACAGCTCTGCCGCAATGCGCCGCGACATGGCCACGATCATGGCCTTACCCACAAACACTTCCTGGCGTTTCTCAAAATGCGCCACGATATCCTGCGCCACATTCTTGATACGCTGCTCCGCACCGACCAGGGCTTCCATCTGCGTCCACTTGGCCTTTGCCTTCTGGGTCTCGGTCAACTCGTCCTGTTCCAGTTCCTCGTCCAGCTCAGCAATGAGCTTTTTGCCCTCGTCGCTGAGCGACACCCGAGCCAAACGGCTTTCGTAGTAAATCTTCTTGGTAGCGCCGTCTTCGACCGCTTGGGCAATGTCATACACATCAACATAGTTGCCAAATACCGCCGGGGTGTTGACATCGGTCTTTTCGATGGGTGTCCCGGTGAATCCCAGATAGGTCGCATTCGGCAGGGCATCGCGCAGATATTTGGCAAAGCCGTAGACAACCCGTTTGCCGGTGATGTTGCCTAGCACATCTTTCTCGTCTATGGTTTTGGCCTTGAAGCCGTATTGGGTACGGTGGGCCTCGTCAGCTATCACCACCACATTGCGGCGCTGGGTTAATTCCTCATAGACATTGCCTTCTTCCGGTTGGAATTTCTGAATGGTGGTGAAGATCACCCCACCGGACGCTACTCTCAAAAGCCTTTTTAGCTCTTGGCGGTCATCCACTTGCACCGGCTCCTGCCGTAATAGCTGGGTACAGGCGGCAAAGGTATCGAACAATTGATCATCTAGATCGTTGCGGTCGGTGATCATGACGATGGTGGGGTTATCCAGGGCCAGCACGATCTTGCCGGTGTAGAACACCATCGACAGCGATTTGCCGCTGCCCTGCGTGTGCCAGACCACCCCGGCCTTACGATCCCCCGGCGGCTGGGTTTTGACACTTGCTACGCCGTAACTCTCCGGCGTCTCTGCTACACCCAGAGCCCTTGTACTGGACGCCCGCAAGGTGGATGCTACCGCAGCGTTGACGGCATAGTACTGGTGATACGCCGCCAGTTTTTTCACAGTGCTGATGCTGATGACACCTGTTGCAGGGTCTTCCTTTTTCGACTTTTCAAACACGATAAAATGGCGCAGCAAATCCAGCAGCGTGGCCTTGTTCAACATTCCCTTGATCAAGGTCTCCAACTGACTGATCAGATGAGATGCCTCTAGCTTGCCATCCGCCGTTTTCCAGGCCATGAATCGGGAGAGTCCGGCAGATAACGACCCCACCTTGGCCTCCAGGCCATCGGAGATCACCAACATGCCGTTGTAGGTGAACAGGCTAGGAATCACTTCTCTGTAGGTCTGCAATTGCTGGTAAGCGGTTTTTGTTGGTGGCGTTTTCGTCGGCGGCGTTTTTGAGTTCAATCACCACTAGCGGTAAGCCGTTGACGAACACCACCATATCGGGGCGTTTGCTCTGGTGCCCCTGATTGGAATGTTGGCCGATCACCGTCAATTGATTGGCAACGACGAATTCGTTGTTTTCGGGCTGGGCGAAATCTACCAGCCAGACGAGGTCGCCGCGCTCGTTTCCTCTGTCCTGAAAGGTTACTTTGATACCCTCGGTCAACATGCGGTGAAAGGCTTCGTTGTTGGCGAGGAGTTCAGGCGAGTTCAGGCGCTGTACCTGTTTGATCGCCTCCTCGCGTACGTCAAAGGGGATCCACGGGTTGATGCGTGTCACTGCCGAGCGCAGCCGCTCTAGCAGTAATACATCCTCGAAGCGTTCGCGCTCTGGGGTTTCGCTGTCTGGTGCGATGTCGGGGGCATAGAGGTACTGATACCCGAGCTGCTCGAACAGCTCGATGGCGAAGGTTTCGATGGCGGATTCGGTGAGGTTGTCTGTCATATCTGACCCGACAGTGCATTGATTTCGTTTTCCAGAACCTGCAAGCTTTCGATGATTTCTGCAAACGTCAAGTGTTTGGCGAAAATCATTTCCTGCATCTTGTCGTAGTCGTTGGCGACCTCTTTCCTCCGCTCGTCAAGTGGCAGCAGTTTCAGTGTGCCAGACTGCGCCAGCTCATATCGAGCCCAGGTGGAGGGGTAAAAGCGCTGTTTGAATTGCACAACTTCATTCAGCAAACCGAGGTCTGACAAAGCCTGCTCTTTTATAACGGATTTCGCGAGTAAGGCCAAATCATAGTAATGACGTGAATAACGCAGCGGCATCGGCTTGTTTAGATCGCGATGGGCTTCCTGATGCAAAATCGTGACTTTTTCCCAGAATGTCCGCTTGGCTAAAAGTGTCGGAACTTGGCAGGTTGGCTGTGAAAACACCTCGGGAAAATGAGCGGCTGCGTAAGGCATGACATCAAAGACAGCCGATGGCGACCACGATGCCAACGGGCCTATCTCAAGAAGTATTTCCGGACGCAAATATCCTGCATTGAACAAGGATGGATAACCCACCGCTATCGCAAATGGGTTGTTAGTATCGATTGTACAACTGCACAACGGTGACAATACTTGGGAAATCTGGGGCAGCAAGGTTTCTCTGATATAGTGAATCGCCTGTGCATTGGTCGCTTCATTAAATTTCACCTGCTGGGTTTTCGAGCGGTTCTGATTCGGATCATCCTGCACCACCTCACGCCAATCCAGAATCAGATCAATGTCTTCCGAAAACCGGCCGATCACATCAAAAACCTTGGAAAGGCTGGTACCCCCCTTGAACTGGAGAATCTGCCCAAGGTTAGGGTCGGTAAACAATTTACTAAGCACCCACACTACCCAGAAGTCCTTTTCGGGAATGGCGGGAACCGTTTTCATTTTCGCCGCCGTCTCAGCGAACAGGTCTTGACGCTGCTTATCCGGCAGACGGGCTACGCTATCCATCGCTGTCGCGCCTGCATATCTGTCGGATGGCTTCGTAAACCCAACCAGTACTACTGCGGGTATCCCTGAGAATGCGCTCGTAATGTGAGGGATCCTGCTGTGCTCGAATCCTGGCGATTATCTCCGGAGTAATATGCTCTTTACCCAATGCCTTGAGCGCCTGAACCAGCAAGGTACTCTCACGATGCTTAAAGCCCATGTCTTTGAGTTTGGCTTTTCTAAACTCCAGCGACTGCCCCATCACCTCATAGCGGCGACCGGGGCCATCACTCAGATACACATACTTAGCTGGTACCTGAGTGGACAGCCCCAGCATATACAGGGCTGTTTCGCCAGAAACGGCAATGCGCCAGTTGAACTTGCGGGCATAGGCATTGGCCACTTGATCCATATTTGGGCTGAGCTCTTTTTTCAGCAACTCGCTGTAGGCGGGGTAATCGTACATTCCTCTGGCCAACCGGCGGATCTTGCCTTGCTTGACTAACTCCGAAAGCAGACTATCGGCCTGCTGGCGGTTGAAATGGCTCAGTAAATCACTGGATGAGAATGCCCACCCCCTGCCGTGACCTGCAATAAAGTAATAGCATGATTCTATTAGGTTTTTCATAGCTAAAAGGATTCAGTCAATCCAGAAATATAATAGCGTTTTTCTGGATTTATGGCTGGTCGGCAGCGTACCTGCCTCTGCTCGAACAGCTCGATGGCGAAGGTTTCGATCTCCGACTCGGTGATGTTAGCTGTCATGGTCGGTTCGCTTCTCTAGTTCGGCCCAGTCAACGATTGTAAGAGAGGGGCCAGCAAAGGCGTTTAGTCGTTTGTCCGCAGTCCAGCACTCACTGCATCCTGCTTCTAGGGCGGCGGCGATAGGTAGGGCGTCTGGTGTCTTGATGGAAGTATAGGCACGCAACAGGGTTGCTCTTTCAAAAACGGCTCGATTAAGGGGAATGATGACATGACAGGCGTCGAAGAAACCATCAAACAGTTGCAATGCGGTTTGATTTCCTTCCCGCAATGGCATAATGCGGGCTGCCATTCTGACTAATTCACTATAGATATTACTCATATCAGTCAACCCAGCTTTCGCGTTCCTGCCGAATGAATGATTGAATCTTCTCTTTGCTCAATCCCTCTCCTTGTAGCTCTGGCAAGCTATCGAGCAGTGCGGCCATCCTATTCTGTTGAGGAGCAGGGTTGCTGATCTCATCAATAATTGCCACCTTGACAGTTCCTATCGGAATCTCGCTGGTAAGGTGGATGTTGAGTTGATGGCTGGCGGGAATTTCTGTTTCGATTTCGTAGTAGCCGAGCATGGTAGTAATCTCCTAGGGGATAACGCGGATTTCGCCGCTCATGAGTTTGGGGAGAAGTGTGTCGCGGAGTTTTTCCAATGTGGTAATTTGACCCTTGTTAGCCAGTATTTTTTGAAAGAACAGCACAACTGTTTTCTCGAATTCCTCAATCACATGCCTACCGGGCAAAGACATTTTGATGTCCTTGAATGTGTTGGTAGTTATCGTATCAAACACGCTGCCATAAGCTGACGATTGCAGTTCTTCCACTACGTGATTAATCAGTAGATATGTGAAGAAAAAACACTCTCCAATATTCGGCAAGATTCCGTAGTTTGACTGACTGAATACCATTGGCTCTGCGAGTAGACAGTATTTTCCAACCGTACCCCTTGCTGAGATAATTGTTGCATATCGAGGCAGTAGTTTCGCTGAGCTATTGCATAATCCTTCCTGAGTAATTTTCTTTTCTGAATTGTTTACAAACGATTTGTGGTTCGTGGCAATGTCACCACCGGCCAACCAGGGTATGTCACCATCCCAATAATCAGAAACCGATGTTTTGGGTGTGCCACCACCAACTAATTGCACAACATCAAGAAGCCCGCGAGAGTCCCAGTCCTCGTGCGATTCTTCCACGAACCACTGGCGGAAGAGGGTTTCGGCCATGGCTTCGAGGGTTTTGTTTTGGCGGTGGAGCAGGTCAATTTTATCGTCGAGGCTGGAGAGCACCAAGGCGATGGCTTTTTGTTCTCCACATTCAGGAACCAAGATTGGAATTTTTTTAAAATCTTTCAAAACAACTCTTGGTATCGCTGAACCAGAAACATAATTGTTTCGCATTGTGTACTGGCAGTCTGGAGATAATAAAAAGTATCGCACATACTCCGGTAACAATCGCGCAATCGCAATTGAGGAAAGCAATACCAATTCTTCATTTTGTCTAAAAATAAAAATCAAATCGAGGCAATTTGCCCCATCTTTTGATATCAGGATATCTCCACTTTTCGGCTGACAACCCTGCTTCACGAGATTTTTATAATCCTCCTCAGAGATCAATTTGCAACCATTAAAGTCAAATTTATCATAAGTCATATCTTTAACAGAGCACATATATTTGCCATACACCTGCGGCTTTGGTGATTGATGCGCTCCATCTGTTATTTTCTCAGACATCTCCCCAAGCGTAAGGACTCTCCAATCGGATGGGGCTTTCCCATATTCTGTATCCTGCCATTCACTCATAGACTTTCACCTTCGCCAAATTCTCCGCAATCAAGGCATTCAGCTTCGCCTCCTCCTGCAACTGCGCCTCAAACTCCCCCTTGAGCCGCTCACTCATCACGATCCCCTCCGCTATGCAGCTCCAGCCTCGCCTTGGCCTCAATCATGGCCTTGTGCAGTTTGGCTTGTAGTACCTCTTTGGGTGGCAGCTTCAGCCAGTATTCGCCGATATGAATATTGTCCGGCTCCAGATCCATCAGCTCGACGACTTCGGCATCTTTACCACCGCAGAGGATGATGGCGATGGGGGAGAGTTCGCCGGGTTGTTGCTCGTGTTTGGCGAGCCATTTGAGGTACAGCTCGACTTGCCCTTTGTAGTCAGGCTTGAAGTCGCCCAGTTTCAGTTCGATGAGCACCAGACGTTTGAGTTTGCGGTGGTAGAACAGCAGGTCAAGGTAGTAGTCGTGAGCGCCGATTTGAATGCGTTTCTGGCGACCCATGAAGGCGAAGTCGCTGCCCAGTTCGAGAATGAACCGCTCCAGCTCCCGCAGGATGGCATTCTCTAGGTCTTTTTCGGTGAAGTTGTCGTTCAGATCGAGAAAATCGAGCAAGTAGGGGTCTTTGAGAAACAGCGCCGGACTGGCATCGGCGGGTTGCTGTTGCAGTTGCGTCAGCTCCCGCTGGATGAGCGCATCGGGCTGTTTGGAGATAGCTGTGCGTTCAAACAACATGCCGTCCATGCGTTCACGCAGGGTACGTACCGACCAGCGGCCATCGGCGGCCATACTCATGTAGAACTCGCGCTTGATGGCATCGTTAAGCTTGATGATCTCCACAAAATGCGACCAGCTCAATTGTGCCGACACTGTCGTCACAATCTCGATATTGGGGAACTGTTCGTAGAACTTCACCATCCGAAATAGGTTGCGTCTGCCAAATCCCTGACCATAGTCGGCCACCAGCTTTTCAGCCAGGATATCCATTGTGGCTGCGCCATAGCGCGCACGGCCATCGTCGAGCACTTCCGTTTTAATGGTCTTTCCTATTTGCCAATAGGTCAGCGCCAGCGCCTGATTCACCTGGGTAACAACATGTGCCCTGGCTGACTCAATCAACTGGCGTATGTCGTGGTAGAGCTTGTCCGCTGGAACGGCGAGCTGGTTGCCTTGGGTCATACCTTCACCCTCGCCAAATTCTCCGCAATCAAAGCATTCAGTTTCGCCTCTTCCTGCAACTGCGCCTCAAACTCCCCCTTGAGCTGCGTAAACCGTTCCTTAAAATCGAAATCATCCTCATCATCCGGCAGTCCGACATAGCGCCCCGGCGTCAGCACATAGTCCAGCTCCCGCACCCGCTCGATGGCGGCAGCATTGCAAAAGCCCTTCACATCTTCATAATCACCCTTAAGATTGCGCCAGTTGTGATAGGTACTGGTGATAGTGGCGATATCTTCTGCCGAAAACTCCTTGGTGCGGCGGTTGATCAGGTGACCAAGATTGCGGGCGTCGATAAACAAGATTACATCGGCGCGGTTACGAAACTTGTCATTGGTCTTGGTGCGGCTCAAAAACCACAAGCAGGCGGGGATCTGGGTATTCAAAAACAACTTGGCGGGCAAGTTGACGATGCAGTCCACCAGCCGCGCCTCGACCAGCGCCTGACGGATATCGCCCTCGCCAGAACTCTTGGAGGTCAGCGCCCCCTTGGCAAGCACAAAGCCCGCTTGACCACCCGGATTTAGGTGATACAGGAAATGTTGGATCCAGGCGTAGTTGGCATTGCCGGTGGGGGGTACACCGTGTTGCCAGCGGCCATCCTTGCG
>JBHJNR010000105.1:0-2566 GCA_050330615.1 Cyanophyceae cyanobacterium | reverse complement strand
TACACCAAGAACATCTTGCTGAACGAAGGGATCCGGGCCTGGATGGCTCCTCAGGATCAGCCTCACAAGCGGTTTGTTTTCCCTGAAGAAGTCCTCCCCCGTGGTAATGCTCTCTAATTCGTTGAGAATTGATTGAGATCAGATCATGATGATGTAGCCCTGCCTCTGGTGGGGCTTTTTTCTGGCTGCATTCTTTGAACCAGTTATGCCAATAAAAAGGATCCCCAACTGAGTGAGGATCCCGTTCAACCCAGAAGCGATTTGCCAGAAGCGATTTGAGAGAGGGCTACCTGACGATCAGAGCTGGGATCCCATCAGGCTGGCCAAATCTTTGACCCGTGAGGCGTAGCCATACTCGTTGTCATACCAAGAGATCACCTTCACCATCCGATCCCCCAAGACCATGGTGGATTCGCTGTCCACAATGCTGGAACGGGGATCCCCGATGATGTCAGAGCTGACGGCATTGGCGTGGGCAATACCGAGGATCCCTTGCATCGGGCCACTGGCAGCGGCGGCAAAAGCAGCATTGACAGTATCGACCGTGACAGGCTGCTCAGTCTGGGCCACAAAATCCACCACCGATCCCGTGATGGTGGGTACCCGCAGCGCCATGCCGTCCAGCTTGCCCTTGAGCTGAGGCAGCACCAAGGCCACCGCAGTCGCAGCCCCTGTGGAGGAGGGTACAATCGACACCCCAGCCGCTCGACCCCGGCGGAAATCTTTGGGATCCGGGCGG
Source organism: Cyanophyceae cyanobacterium (assembly GCA_050330615.1). Taxonomy (GTDB): domain Bacteria; phylum Cyanobacteriota; class Cyanobacteriia; order Thermostichales; family Thermostichaceae; genus JAAUUM01. The sequence goes on along the minus strand of JBHJNR010000105.1, from coordinate 1,827 downwards.
TCAACGATGGCTTGGGTGGCGGTGTAGGCATGGCAGGTGGTCAACATGCCCATCTCAATGCCAAAGGAATCCAGTAGCACTTTGGCCACAGGAGCCAAACAGTTGGTGGTGCAGGAGGCATTGGAGACGATGTGGTGCTCAGCGGAGTTGTATTGGTCATCATTGACCCCCATCACCACCGTCAGGTCAGGGCCTTTGGCGGGGGCTGAGATGATCACATTTTTGGCTCCAGCGGTCAGGTGCTTGGCAGCTCCATCCCGGCTGGTGAAGAAGCCCGTCGACTCCACCACGATGTCGATGCCCAAGTCTGCCCAGGGCAATTGCTCGGGATCCCGTTGGGCCAGCACTTTAACCGATTGATTTCCGACTTTGAGCGAGTCCCCTTCGACGGTGACATGATGTCCCAGCCACCGATAGGCGGAATCGTACTCCAGCATATAGGCCAAGTTAGCGGGATCCGTTAGATCATTGACCGCCACTACCTCGATATCCCCCGGATCCGCCAGGATGGTTCGCATCAAGGCTCTTCCGATCCGCCCAAATCCATTGATTGCCAGCCGTGTTGTCATGCTGATGTCCTTGTCTGATCGATGGTTTCTTCTGTACTCAGGTTACCGTGCCGTCTGTGGGGTCTTGCTAATTGCGATAGTCCCGCGAGACCAGCCCAAGCGCCTTTAGACTACAGCCTTCTCTCCCCCAGAACCTAAAATTGATCCCAAAATTTCTGAAATTGATTCATTCACTGATCATGAAAGGGGATCCCGTCAGGTATCGTCAAAGGGGATCATGATGCCCCAATAACTTGCACCTGAGCAGAGGATAGCCACCATGCGTATGTTGTTGACCAATGATGATGGGATCGATGCGCCAGGGATCCAGACGTTGCACGAAGCCGTCCAGGATTTTTGGCAGCAGCGAGAGGTGATGATCCCCGAGGGATCCCCGTTGCCCCAAGCTTTTCGAGTCGCCCCCCAAACCCAACAGTCGGGCTGTGGGCATCAACTCAGCACCTATTCACCAATTCATGTGGAGCACCGAGACGAACTCTCTTTTGCGGTCGGGGGCACTCCGGCAGATTGTGTGCGGTTGGGGCTGACGGCCTTCGTTCAAGAGATCGACTGGGTGTTGTCGGGTATCAATGCCGGATCGAATCTGGGAGCAGATATCTACACCTCGGGGACGGTGGCGGCGGTGCGGGAGGCAGCTTTACATCGGATCCCAGCCATTGCCTTTTCACTGCATACGGTGCCAGGGCTGGCGGAAGATTGGCAGCGGGCGCGGCAGTGGGCCACCAAGATTTTGCACCTGCTCAGCGATCGGCCACTAGAACCCGGCACCTACTGGAACGTCAACTTTCCCACGTTGCCTGCCGATGCTCCTGATCCTGAGGTGGTGTTTGTGCCGGTCTGTACTCAGCCTCTACCGATTGGTTTTGTGTTGCAGGATGACCACTATCACTACACCGGGCGTTATCCCGACCGCCGCCAGGATCCCGGATCTGATACGGAAGCCTGTATGGGCAACCAGCAGATCGCCATTACTTTGTTGCGGCTTTAATGGGCTTTGACTCTCATGGACTTCAGCTTTGAGGGGGGATCCCATTCCCAGTAAAAAAGGGGCTCTAGTAGCCCCCCGTTAGCCTCTGTTTCGCTGCGATTGGGGTGAGTGGGCCTAGTTCTAGTTGTTGGCCCTCAACCCACTGCCTTAAGCCTCAGCTTCTGAGAGCAGCACCAAGTCATCTTCGATTTTGACTTCAAATGTGGCCAAAGGTGTGGTGGCTGGGCCTTTGACCACTTCGCCATCAAAGCTAAACTGGGATCCGTGGCA
>JBHJNR010000104.1:0-2981 GCA_050330615.1 Cyanophyceae cyanobacterium | reverse complement strand
GTCAACGTACCTGTTGCCACTTCCCCAGAGGATTGGATCCCTTGCAACTGTTTGATCAGCTCGGGTACCACCTGATAAAGATCCCCGACTAGACCGTAATGGGCAAAGTTGAAAATCGGGGCAGCAGGATCCCTATTGATGGCAATGATCGTGGCAGACTTATCCATGCCAACTCGGTGCTGAATCGCTCCCGAAATGCCACAGGCAATGTAGATCTTGGGCCGTACCGTTTTGCCCGTCTGTCCGACTTGGTGAGCATAGGGGATCCAGCCTGAATCCACCGCCTTACGAGAGGATCCCACCGCTGCATGGGGGAAGCAAGCGGCCAATCCGTTCATCAGCTCGAAACCCTGAGGGGATCCCAGCCCATAACCACCGGAGACGATCACCTCGGCTTTGGTGAGTTGGACAGTATTGGACAGAGTACGGGCGATAGATCCGATGCTCAGGACTAGATCCTCTGGCAGCAAGTTGACCGCTATGGGGATCACCTCACCTGTACGAGTGGGCTCGGCTGGCAAGGCCACCATCACCCCTGGGCGGACGGTCGCCATTTGAGGGTTTTTCCAGGGGCCTAAAATCCGCGCTTTGAGGGATTCGCCAAAACTGGGGCGGATGGCATACAGACAATCGGGAAAGAGGCCCGATTTGGACGGATCCTTGCTGTTGCTATATTCAAATGGCCCAATATCCAGCTCCGTGCAATCCGCCGTTAAGCCCGTTTGCCAATGGGCAGAAAGGCGAGGGCCAAGATCTCGGCCTGTGGTGGTAGATCCCAGCAAAATGGTATGGGGGGGCTGATCCCAAGTTGCGACCAGATCGGTGATCACACGACGATAGGGCAGAGTCCGGTAGCTGGCCAATTGAGGATGCTGGGCAATGAAGACCTGATCGGCACCGTGGGCGATTAAATGGGCAGGGATCCCGTCGATTTGATCCCCCAACACCACCGTACTCAGGATGGCACCCAATTTCTCGGCTAATCGCCGCCCCGCTCCTAATAACTCCAGGGCGATGGGCTGAACCTCGCCGTCGATTTGCTCCACAAATACCAATACTCTTGTCATATCCCCTCTTAATGCCTTGGAGTGGCTGATCCATGCCCACCCAACACTAACGCTTTCTAGAGTAGTAGAGGGATCCCTGTATTCTGGCAATGCTTCAGAGTGTTTATAGAATCAGGGTTTCAGCCAGGGGGACTGGAGTAGTGGTCATGAATTACCGCTCATGACTTACCCGTGGTCAGGGCCAAGAGAACTTGGATGGCAAGCGTCAGTCCTTTTTGGAATCACAGAGATTTGGATTGAGCACCTGTGACAACTGAACTGCTCATTGGTTTTTGAGTCATCAATACTTTGGCCTCCCCAATGTATACGAATACTGGAGAGGCTCATAGCTCATTCTGGATTGTTATGAATTGGAATTGTTGAGCATTTTGTCACGATCTGCCGTGCCCTGAACCTCATTGAGGCCATCCTCAGGCAGTTTATCAAGTGGATTCAGGGATAACTCAGGCTTCTCAACCGCTTCTTGAGTTCTATCTTGAATCTCGTCTAAATGAACTGTACCGTTATTAGCATTAGCACCATTTCGAGGATTAGGGCCGCTCCTGGCTGCTAATGCCGGAAACCCACTGGCAGAAACCAGTGTGAATAGAAGTAGAGTAGACAGCAAAATCTGCATAGGACGCAGATTAGATAGCCAGGTTGAAATGGAATTCATGAGAATCTTCCTTCGTTAATGAAAAACTGCAAAACTCAAAGGTACAGATGAAGACACCTAAGCCAGATATGACTATTCCTCAAGGATTCCTACGATTCAGAGCACCATAGAGAAAAATCGCAATGATCGATCCCAGAACTGCAAGAAAAACACCAGGGATGCTGAGGTCAGATGATGTTACTTGCAGACTCCTATCCCAAATTAGAGAATGCAAGGTGCCCCCAATAAAGGCACCAATAATGCCCAATACCATGGTTGCTAACCAGTTACCCCCTTGAGAGCCTGGAACAATAGCCTTTGCAATTGCACCTGACAGTAACCCTAAAATAATCCAAGCAATGATATTCATAACTACTCCTGAGAGTTTGATAGTCTGTAGAACCCTTCGATCAGAATAATTCTGTCTGGAAGATCCTGCGAAGCTGATGAGCTCTTCAAAAAGCCAAGAAATGACTAAGAAGTAGACCCTAGGATATTAAGGTCAAACCCCAACTAGTTTTTTCTTGGGATCGGGCTTTACGCCATCTGATTCAATGGCTTCACCTTCCATGAAGGACCGGAGCATCCAGGCGATCTCTTCATGCTCTATCATCAAACCGGTCAAGAAATCAGCCGTGCCATCATCTTTAAACTCGGTGCCACATTGCTCTATCTGTTGACGTAGATTCTGAACGATATGCTCATGGTCAGATAGTAGTTGAGATACCATTCCTGTTGCAGTAGGGACTTTTCCAGTGTATTCTTTCAAGGAGCAGATTTTCAGGAATCCCTCCATGGTTCCGATAGGATAACCCCCTAAGGTTCTGACCCGTTCTGCAATGACATCAACATTGATGGTAAGGGCTTCGTAATGCTCTTTCCAAAGCTTGTGCAGGGTCATAAATTGTGGCCCCACCACATCCCAATGAAATTTTTTGGTTTTGACCAGCAATAAATAGGTGTCTGCCAGACTTTGATTAAGGAGGTTGATGACACCTTGACGCTGGTCTTTTGTGAGCCCGATATGAACGGCTTGCATGGATGTATTCTCCTCTTTTATCTGACTCTAGAACACACCTATCTAACTTCTAGAATGAATTGGTTAAGTAATTCCAAAACAAAGATTCAAGTGTCGATCTGTATGAAGTCTCCAATTCAAATCTGAAGTGAGTTACTTTAGATGAAGCTCTCTCATTCACTGCATAGCATTTGGCATAGAAAAGGCGAAGAGTCTGAACTGTTGAGAACAGGGGATCCATTCAGACTCTCTTTTGATCGGG
>JBHJNR010000103.1:0-2681 GCA_050330615.1 Cyanophyceae cyanobacterium | reverse complement strand
AAAGAGAAGGTGTGATTACCGCATCCGGCCCATAGCGCTTGGCAATGAACCAGCAGAGACGGGCACTCAGGTAGTGCAGCAGATAGGATCCGGACCAAAAATCCAACAGCTTACGAGAGGACTTAATGAACTCCTGTACCGGAGAGAAAGTAAATAGGAACAGATCGGCATGGGAGACTGAATTGGGCGACTGGGACTTCTCAGGAAATAAGGCTCCAGCCAGAGCCGAGACGATACTGTTGTGATCGTGGATTGCGCAGTCAGGAATGCGGGTATCGGCAGGTAATAGCAGGGCGGATGGGGTGTTGATACCCGTTTCCTGAACAACTAACTGGGGATAGAACCGCCAGAACCACCAGAACGCTTTTTCCGGTTCCCCATGGCGCACCTGCTCATAGGGGATGATCCGATTCTGAATCTCTTCCAGTTGCCCTTCCGTTAGCTGGTTCCAGATCTGGATATCCTGTTTTTCTCCCGACAGAGGGTGACGCACCTCCACCTGGGTGAATCCCCCTAATTGCTCGGCGTCTTTATAGATTCCTCTTATGGATACTCGATCTGAGGCAGCAGCAATATGATCAGAGATCACCCCCTGATGAGACTGCCACCACTCCTCCAGTTCTGCCCCGTGATGATATAGTTCCGTCACCTGCTCCCAGGGGCCTTTGCTATTTTTATACTGATACAGAGACTTGAGCTGAGGATCATGTAGCAAAGCAAACAGTTTGCGGCGAAAATAATGGGTGCGATCTTCAGTCATTTGGCCACCTCTGAGGGTATGTTTTTAAATAACAGCTCTGGAATCTTGATAGGGTGCTTATCCCATCAAATCTCTTCATCACCTGATCAACAGCATAAACGGCTACCTGAAATCCACATCACTTCATGACGCGAACGGCAAAATAGTACACAGTTTGCTAGACAACGATAGAGTTTGGGGGAGACAGCAGTTTAGGCCCGCCCCAAGTTTCAATGCGGGAGAGGGTGTGCGCCGACAGAGGATAAAATCGTACTTGATCTTCCGCCAGATCTAGACGGGCTTGGAGACGTCGTTGCAGATCCCGATACTGCTCCGGCACTAACACACACTCGAAGACGCTGTACTGTACCCGTTGCCCATAGCCCTCCAACAGATCAGAGACCTTCTTGCGCCGTTTATCGCTGGGGATGTCATAGGTGACCACATACAATTGCATTTCACACCTCAGCGGATCAGATAAGGGGTGTAGAAGGGAAGTTGGTTACTGACGAACTGTCGGTAGATCTGCACCTGATGGTTGACGAGATCCCATCGGGGGATTTCCTCCTCATAGCCCGTTACTTGATATCTAGGTGAGTGAACGGTATCTTCCATCCTCTGAATGAAAGCTTGTAGAAACTTCGTGCGGCCTGACTGAGTCAGCAGGCAGCCCTCAACCTCATCGGTGAAATCTTCGAATGGATCCATCACCCCTGTATTGATCAACCACAACACCAGCGAATCGATGATCGGGGCGCGAAACTCTTCGATCAAATCAGAAGCCAGGCAGGGATGGTTATGGTGGCTGGTGTGCAAGCAGCCCTGGTAAGGATCTAGTCCCTGCAGCTCAATGAGCAACAGGATATGGTTCCAGAGCAGCTGGTAGCCAAAGCTGAGCATGGCATTGACTGGATCTTTAGGAGGGCGACGGCTACGAGTGGTGAATTCGAAGCCAAACTGGGTGAGGCATTCTCCCAGAGTGGGATAGTAGCTCGCGGCTGCGGCTCCCTCCAGACCCATCAATTGATCGATACTCTGGGCGGAGTCCATGTCAGCATGAAGTTTCTGGATCAGGGCAAGTTTCTCGCTGCTCACCTGAGGCTTGCGGCGTCGCTGCCGCAGCAAGAGGATCCGACAGTTATGCACCTTGGCTTTCAGGATCTGGCGAGCTGTTTCTAGCTTTCGTTTGGATGTCAGTTGCAGTTGCATTTCCTGCAAGGCCCGATTACCCCGCTGGATCGGCTGCAGTCGTCCGTAGCAATATCCCATGCGCGAGAGGTAGGCGATGGGAATGTTGCGCTGAAGGCAGCTCTGGATCAGCTGGGTGGTGACCTGGGCATGGCCAAAGATTAGGATCTGATCCAAATGAGGGAGCTGCGCCTGCTGTAGGGTAGTACCAGCTCGTTTGACGACCAGCAGTTCTTGATTGAGGCTGAGGTAGCAATCTTGCTGGGATACATATAGTGTCTTGCCCATGACGCCACTCCTTGAGGTCTGGAATCAGATCGGAGGCGGAAGATCTAGCTTTCTTTAGGTTAAGGGCGGAGCAAAGAATGATGGGGATCGAGATGCGAACGGCGAAAAAACATGAAATGAGGGGGTAACTCGCTTTCCTTAGCTGTTCCAGTATCAGACGAGAGCCCAACCACCAAGTAAAAGCACCAAAACGAACCTAGAAAATGTAAGTGGCTATCCACTTTGTTCGCGCCTTCCCGTAAGGGAGCCATAGGCTTAGCGCGCCCTTGGCGCAAGGATCCCATCCCCGTGCCCCCCCATCCCTCCCAAACCTACACTCGCCCCCAGAGCTTCGATCGCCTCCTCTGTCTGATCGCCACCCTGGCCCAATATCCTGGTGTCGGTCATCACACCGCCCACTCCCGCCTGCAAGAACTCCTCCTCTACCTGCACTCTGTCGCCAACCAGCAAGAGATTGTGCTTCCCC
>JBHJNR010000102.1:0-8666 GCA_050330615.1 Cyanophyceae cyanobacterium | reverse complement strand
TGAGGGTGATTTAGATAGTCAGATTGACGGTCTTGCTCAAGAAATCTATTATCTACTACGAAACAGGCTATCAATTGAGCGAGAAAGGCAAGGGCCGAACTATCGAACTCGTCTCAGCTGAAATATCCGATTATTGAGATCTAAAAGGAGTGAGACATGGCCGGAGAGAAACTTGAAAAAATGCAGCTTTACTGTGTGGATGACGAGAAATTATCCATTAAATTTATGTTCAATCCATCAGAGCTGAAATTTGCCTACAAAAATACTCTGAAGGATGAGAATGCAACGGAAAAGAAACAGGGTACACCAAAGGTCTCTTTTGCCCATCCCAACCCTGCGACAGTAACGTTGACCAATCTTTATTTTGATACCTATGAGAGTGGGCTAGATATACAGAAAGAGTTTGTTGCTAAGCTGAGCAAATCCTGTCGATTTGTGAGCGAGCAGATACAACGGGCTCCAGTATATATCTTATCCTGGGGGGAAATTAACTATATGTATTGCTTTGTTAATTCATTGGATTATTCCTTTGTTCTATTTCTGCCCAATGGCGTGCCGGTTCGAGCCAAGGTCAACACCATCAGCTTGACTCAAGTGGATCCCAAAGGATTTCCTGAAATGCCCAAAGTGGATCCTAATCGGGATGTGGATAGTCGATGGACGGGAGAATTTGAGAATGAGGCACTCGATAATCCACTGGCTGGCATCTCTCCTAATCCATAACTTGGGTCGATAGTCTGGTTCTTTCACTGAGGGGAGGGTTTCATGAGCAATAGCTACAACGAGCCAGATTTTTCATTCAAGATCAATGGATCCCCTGCCAGCCCTGAATTACTGGAAGATATCATCCAAGTGGTGGTGGAAGAAAGCCTTCACTTGCCCAGTATGTTCACAGTGGTGGTCAGCAACCCCTATTATTCGGGCCGGATCAAAGACACAGCCTGGAGCTTAAGTAGTGGCAATGGAGCACCTAGCCCCCAGAACAAATCAGGCGTGGGAGGAGTAGGAGCAAGCCTAGACCAATTGTTAAAGATTGGATCCGAAGTCAATTTAGGATTTACGTCAAGCTCCACCGCTTCATCTAGGGATCCCATTGAAAGTGAGTCACTATTTGAGGGCGAAATTACTGCTGTTGAGACGCACTTTACCGAAGATGCCCAAGCTCCCATTGTTATCAGAGGATATGATAAATCTCATCGTCTTCATCGAGGGCGATTGAATCGAACCTTCCAAAACCTAACTGATTCCGATCTGGTTAATCAAATCACAAACGAGGTTGGTATTCGAGCTGGCACAATTCAAGCAACCAGTATTGTTCATGAGCATATTTTCCAACAAAATCAAACGAATATGGAGCTGATTCGGGAGAGAGCAGCCCGAAACGGTTATGATATCTATGTCAGAAATGGTAAGTTTAATTTCTGCAAGCCAAACTCTGAACGCGAAATAAGATTGGCCTGGCTAACAGATATTTCATCCTTTCGAGTTAGAGCTAACACAGCAGAACAGGTTCAAGAAGTTCAGGTTAATGGATGGGATATTAACAAGAAATCTCCCATTTCCGAAAATGTCCGCTCTGCTTCGATCGATTTGACAAACACAGGTCAGGGCAACGGAGTCAAAGCCAGTCAAGTCTTTGGCAGATCTACAAAGCTGACGATTGTTGATCAGCCAGTCTTCTCATCTGACGAAGCCAAAACAATGGCCCAGTCTATTTTTGATGAGATCAGTGGTGAGTTTATTCAGGCCGATGCAACAGGAACAGGCAATCCTGATATTCGGGCTGGTCGGGTTGTGAATATTGCAACCATCAGTTCTGACTCAGGCGAAGATCAGGCAGCTCGCACCTTAGGCCCTTATGCTGGCAAATACTTTATTACAGAATGTCGACATCTCTATCAACGGGGAGTCTACACCACTGATTTTTCTGTGCGGGGATCCCGTGGGGGAAATTTGCTCAGCGTTTTAGCGCCCCAGAATAATCTCAATCCTAGCCATACATTCTTAGTGGGAATTGTCACCAATATTGAGGATCCGCAAGGATTGAGGCGAGTCAAGGTTACATTCCCAACTCTTACCAATGAGCACGAAAGTAATTGGGCGCGGGTTGTAACCTTGGGGGCGGGATCCTCCCGAGGTATGGATTGGTTGCCAGAGGTGAATGATGAAGTGATGGTCGCGTTTGAACATGGTGACATTCAGCGTCCCTATGTGATTGGCAGTGTCTGGAATGGCAAAGATCTTCCTGCTCAAAACCAAGCTGTCCTTCAGGGCAAAGTTAATATTAGAACATTACAAACCCGAGTCGGCCATAAGATTCAGTTTGTAGAGGAGACTAGTGGATCAGCCCAGAAGGGTATCCTGATTGAGACAATGGGCGGTCATAAAATTGATATCAGCGATGGTGAAAAATCGATTCAAATCAAAAGCTCTTCGGGGCATTTAATCAGTCTTGATGATCAGGGCAGTAGTGTCACCATCACATCAACATCAGGCCACAAGTTGGAGTTTTCTCCCGCAGGTGTGACCCTGAGCTCAGCCGGGAATTTGACCATCAAGGCTGCGGGCAATATTGATATTTCTGCTGGTATGAATATGGATATCAAGGCTACTGCTATGGTGGGGGTCAAGGGATCCATGATCAACCTCAACTGAGATTGAACTGAGATGGGCCTGAAAGTGACAAGGGCTAAGCTAGAACCATTGGATCCCTAGGAGCTTGTCCCAATGACCTTCACTTCGACGCCTCCTCAAACCTCCACCGATATTGCACTTTCTCGGGATGTGCTCACCCTCTCTCGCCATGTGCTGCAACAGTTTGATGACTTTAGCCCCGAGGCGCAAGATTTTAGTGCGTTGATGAGTCGGGTGGCCTTGGCTGGCAAGATGATCGGGCGTCGCCTCAGTCAAGCTGGGCTGTTAGAGGATGCTTTGGGCATGACAGGAACTGTCAATATCCAGGGGGAAGTGCAGCAGCAAATGGATGACTACGCTAATCGAGCTTTTATTCATGTGCTGGAGCAGACGGGGTTGGTCTGTCGCATTGTGTCCGAAGAGATGAGTACCCCCGCCCGCCTGCCGGAAAACTGTGCCCTCAGTCGTCTGGCTTTGATTTTTGATCCCCTGGATGGCTCCTCCAACATTGATGCCAACTTGACGGTGGGATCCATTTTTGCCATTTTGCAAGCGGACGGTATTGATCAGGGCAATAGTGAGGATCTGCTCAAGCCGGGACGAGATTTTGTCGCCGCTGGTTATATCTTGTATGGCCCCAGTACCCAGCTGGTTTACTCTCTGGGCAAGGGGGTTCACAGCTTTACGTTGGATCCCAGTTTGGGGGAATTTATTCTGTCCCAAGCGGATATCAAAACTCCTCCCAGAGGCTCGGTTTACAGTGTCAATGAAGGCAACTTTAGCCAATGGGATCCTGGGATGCAGGACTATATTCGCTTTGTTCACCGCAATGGCTATACTTCTCGCTACAGCGGGGCACTGGTGGCGGATTTCCATCGCATCTTGCTCCAGGGTGGGGTCTATCTCTACCCTGGCACCACCGCCAAGCCGGATGGGAAATTGCGGTTGATGTATGAGGCGGCTCCGTTGGCCTTTTTGCTGACCCAATCGGGCGGCTTGGCCACCACCGGCACAGAGGATGTGATGGATATGGTGCCCACAGCCCTGCACCAACGGGTGCCCTTGATCATCGGCAGTCCTGAGAACGTGGCGGAAGTGCTGGACTGTGTGAAACAGGCTGCTGCCCCTGCCCTTTCCTAGCTGGCAAGCTCTGGGGATGAGAGCTAGCAGGACTATTGAACCAGTAGCGGCAACGGGCGATCGTACCCCAGGTTCCCAGCAGTTCACTTAAAATGAACATCACTCGCAATGTTCAGGATCCTGCTTCATGGTTACCACTCCTCTGCCCGCTTGGGTCAAACGCTCTATTGGTCGTGCCAGCGATATCTCTGCGGTGCAGCAGGTGATCAAACAACGAGGGATCCATACCATCTGCGAGGAAGGCCGCTGCCCCAATCGGGCGGAATGCTACAGCCAAAAAACGGCAACTTTTCTGCTGATGGGGGGGGTCTGCACCCGCGCCTGCTCCTTTTGCCAAGTGTCCACCGGCAAACCGGATCACTTGGATCCTGATGAACCGCGCAAGGTGGCCGAAGCCGTCGAAGCCTTGGGCTTGAGCTACGTGGTGCTGACCTCTGTGGCGCGGGATGACTTGGCCGATCAGGGATCCCAGCGGTTTGTGGAGGTGATGGCGGCGATTCGGCAGCGGTGTCCCGGCACCCAGATTGAGGTGCTCACCCCCGATTTTCGCGGCGAGCCAGACTGCATCGAACGGGTGGTACAGGCTCAGCCGGTTTGTTACAACCACAACATCGAGACGGTGCGGCGGCTCTCTCAGTCGGTGCGGCGCAGTTCGGGCTACGAGATATCGCTGCGGGTACTGAGTCTGATCAAAGCCTTGGATCCCGCCATTCCCACCAAATCGGGGTTGATGCTGGGGCATGGAGAAACCCGCTCAGAGGTGATCGAGACCCTGCGAGATTTGCGAGCGGTGGGATGTGATCGGCTGACGCTGGGGCAATATTTGCAGCCGTCTTTGGCCCATCGCCCGGTGGATCGCTACTGGACACCCGATGAATTTGAGGATCTGGGATCCGTAGCCCGCCAGATGGGGTTTGCCCATGTCCGCTCTGGGCCACTGGTACGCAGCTCCTATCATGCGGGCGAGATGGAGACGTCTGTCACTCCCGCCGTAAACACCCCTCAGCCCCGATAATGGAGGCGGCGTCGTTTGCTGAGAGTGAGTCGTGACAGTGAATTTGGGATCCGATCCGATAGCCAGTCTGATCCAACGGGGGGTCTCTGAGATCTTTCCGGGAGGGGCGGAGGCTTTGGCTACCAAACTGCGAACAACAGATCGGCCCCTGCGGATCAAATTGGGCATCGATCCCACCCGCCCTGATCTGCATTTAGGCCACAGTGTGGCGCTACGCAAGATGCGGCAGTTTCAGGATGCGGGCCATGTGGCGATTTTGTTGATTGGTGATTTCACCGCTCAAATCGGGGATCCCTCAGGTCAATCGGAAGCCCGTCCCCGTCTTACTGCCGCCGAAGTGGAGGAGAATGCCCGCACCTATTTAGATCAAGCCCGCCACATCCTAGATTTTGATTCCCCCGGTCGGCTGGAATTACGCCGCAATAGCGAATGGTTGGCGGAGCTGACCCTAACGCAGTTGATCGAACTTCAGGCCCAGATGACCTTGGGACAAATGTTGGCTAAAGAGGATTTTTCCACTCGCTACAGTCAGGGCACGCCGGTTTATCTGCACGAGTTTCTCTATCCCTTATTGCAGGGTTATGATTCCGTCGCTCTAGAGGCAGATGTGGAGTTGGGGGGCACCGATCAACGCTTTAACCTGCTGGCCGGTCGGGATCTGCAACTGTGGAAAGGTCAAAATCCTCAATTTTGTCTGACGGTACCCCTGCTGGAGGGTTTGGATGGGGTGCAGAAGATGTCCAAATCCAAGAACAACTATGTGGGCCTGACCGAGGATCCCCTCACCATGTACTCCAAGCTGGAGAAAGTGCCGGATCCCTTGGTACCTCGGTATTTTGAACTGCTGACCCAAATCGATCTGGCAGATATCCCAACGGATCCCCGGCAGCGGCAGGTGGCTCTGGCCAAAACCATCGTGGCCCAGTACCACTCGGAGGCAGCAGCAGAGGAAGCCGCCAAAGCCGCCAAGAGCATTACCTCGGGGGCGGGGGCGGGCTTAGATGCCGAGGTGATACCAGTTTTCTCCTTAGGGGAGCTCAGCTTTCCCATTCGGTTGGCCACGCTGCTCAAGGAGGCGGGTCTGTGTAAAAGCGCCTCTGATGCTCGCCGCCAGATTCAAGGGGGAGCGGTGCGCCTGGATGGAGAAAAGATTGGGGATCCCGATCTAGAGATTGCAGATCCCAGTGATCTAGTCGACCAGATCTTGCAAGTGGGTAAAAAGACTTTTCGTCGTCTCCAAGCCTGAACCAATTGTGGCAGGATGAGAGACTATGTGAGGCTTTGTACATCCTTTTGGGCTACTTTGCATGGATCCCTCTTTTGTTCCTCTGTTTGATCTGACACAGCAATATCAAATGCTGGCCCCCGAGTTGTTGACCCAAGTGGAGGCAGTGATGGCCTCGGGTCGCTATGTCAATGGCCCCTTTGTGCAGACGTTTGAGGAACAATTGGCCGTCTATTTGACGGGATCCAACCAGTCTACGCCCCAGGTGATTGGCTGCAATTCCGGCACCGATGCGCTGTTTTTGGCTCTGCGCGCGTTGGGCATTGGGGCGGGGGATGAGGTGCTGACCAGTGCCTTTAGCTTTTTTGCCTCAGCCGAGGTGATCAGTCAGGTGGGGGCCAAACCTGTTTTTGTGGATATCGATCCGGGCACTTTCAATCTCGATCCAGCCCTCCTGACCACCCATATTACAGAACGAACGCGGGCAATCATGCCAGTTCACCTGTATGGGCAGGCGGTGGATATGGATGCCGTCATGCAGGTGGCCCGTGCCCACAACCTAGCGGTGATCGAAGATTGTGCTCAAGCGGTGGGATCCTGTTGGCACGGACAGCCAGTGGGCACCTTTGGCGATCTGGGCTGCTTCAGCTTTTATCCCACCAAAAATCTGGGGGGAATTGGCGATGGCGGGGCGATCTGCACCCACAATCCTGAGCTGGTCAAAACCCTGCGGATCCTCAAAGATCACGGCCAAAGTGGAGCCTATGAACACAGCATGATCGGGGTCAACAGTCGCCTCGATGCTTTGCAAGCGGTGATCCTGTCGGTGAAGTTGCGCCATCTGCCGGAGTGGACATGGCGGCGGCGGGTCTTAGCCACCAGCTATCAGCAGCTACTGAGCGGGATCCCTGACCTCGTGATTCCCCAAGGGATCCCTGGCGGGGGTTCGGTCTGGAATCAATTCACCATTCGGATCCTAGGGGAGCCAGGTCGCCGTGACCGGGTGCAGGCTCATCTCCAGACGTTAGGAGTCAGCAGCCGCATTTACTATCCCATTCCCTTACATCTGCAACCCGTCTATCAAAATCTGGGCTATCAGGCGGGCGACTATCCCCATTCAGAAACCTGTGCTCATCAAGTGCTGTCGTTGCCGCTATTTCCAGAGCTGAAGCGTTCTCAGCAGGAGCATGTAGCGGCGGCTCTGCACGAGGCTATGGATAAAACAGCAATCCCGCAGGGATGAGTCGCCAGCTACCTAATTTCAGTCTGCCGCAAGAATTGTTATGTAGATTTTTTTAAGCCGCCAAATCGCTGGTGAGACTACTCTTCTCGCACATTCTCCAGCCATAAGAGGCCAAGACTGAGCATTCTGATGTCAGTCGGGCAATAGATTGATAGCCATAAATCTCTAAAGAAACAAGAATATCCTTGACATATAGAGAAGCAGATTTTAAAATCTCAGGGAACTTACTTACACTTGCATCCGCCATTAGAACGAGCATCTATTTCTCGTAGCCCTAGCCCCACTATTTTGCAGGGGTGGGTCGGGTCGGCTTCATCTGTTGAATTGAATTGATCTTTTTTAATGACACTCTGCCAATCCTATTGTTTAACGCGAGATGTCCTATGGATGACGAAATGTTAGTGCCGATGCAGGCCCGCAACGAGATAGAGAGCAAGATCATTCTCAAGGCTTGGGAGGACGATGCCTACCGGCAATCGCTAATTGCCAATCCCCGCGCTGTTTTGTCCGAGGAGATCGGCAAACCTATTCCAGACGGTGGCAGCTTTGTGGTGGTGGAAGAAAAACCAAACTCGTTCTATCTGGTACTACCCCAAAAACCCCGACTTATTGAAGAGGTAATTCACGAATCAGAGGAACTCACCCAGACAGAGCTGGAATCAGTGGCAGGAGGGGCTATAGCGGTGGTAGGCACCGACAAATGGAATGTAGTTTACGTTGGAGTCAAAAAGAGTACAAAGTTTTATGTGGTGTTCTCTGGGTTCTAATTGAATAGGATGAAGTCAGGGATTGTATTGTGGCCTATTCGGAGACTAGCTATGCAAGAAGATCGAGATGAGTTGCAGCAAGCCATATTGGCCCGTAAAGATTTAGAACTAAAACTTGTAGCTAAAGCTTGGCAGGATGATGCGTTTCGCCAACAGCTTCTAGCTGACCCCCGCGCAACAATTCAGCAAGAGCTGGGCATCGAGTTGCCGGAGGATGTCGAGGTCAAGATTTTTGAGGAGCAGCCTGATCAAGCCTATGTGCTGCTCCCACAAAAGCCGACTCGCCTAGATCAAGCTACCATTCGTGAGTCTGAAGAGCTGTCTGACGATGCTCTTGAAGTAGTGGCCGGTGGTGGGATGGTGGTTCTTGCCGCTGCCAATGCAGTTTTTGTGGTTCAGAACAACAATAGAAAAACCTCTGTTTACTTCGTCTATCAATGTTGAATAATGCATCATGACGGCTTCTACACCTACGCTAATTGATGTCGATATCGCTTGAATGGTACGGGTTAAACGTTTTTTGGAATGTTTTCGTGTCGATGCCAACTTGCGAGAGCAACTGTCTATTGATCTTTTTTAATGACGCTCTGCCAATCCTATTGTTTAACGCGAGATGTCCTATGGATGACGAGATGTTGGTGC
>JBHJNR010000101.1:0-6657 GCA_050330615.1 Cyanophyceae cyanobacterium | reverse complement strand
CCTCCCGGACGCGAAGCTTATCCCGGCGACGTATTCTATCTCCACTCTCGTTTGTTGGAGCGGGCGGCCAAGCTGAGCGATGAGTTGGGTGGCGGATCCATGACTGCCCTGCCCATCATCGAGACCCAAGCGGGTGACGTGTCGGCCTACATTCCCACCAACGTTATCTCTATTACTGACGGCCAAATCTTCCTAGAAGCTGACCTGTTCAACGCCGGGATCCGCCCAGCCATCAACGCGGGTATCTCGGTGAGTCGAGTCGGATCCGCCGCCCAGACCAAAGCCATGAAACAGGTGGCTGGTAAGATTCGTCTGGAATTGGCTCAGTTCCGCGACTTGGAAGCGTTCTCTCAGTTCGCCTCCGATTTGGATGCGGCCACCCAGGCTCAGTTGGCTCGGGGACAACGGTTGCAAGAGATCCTCAAGCAGCCTCAGTACTCTCCTTTGTCTGTAGCCCAGCAGGTGGCGGTAATCTATGCGGGCACCAACGGCTACTTTGACAAGATTCCCCTCGACAAGGTCAACACCTTCAAGCAGGCTTTCTTGGCTTACTTGGCTTCTACCTACAGTGGGTATGGGGAAATCGTCCAGGCTGAGAAGAAGCTGACGGATGAGGCGACAGAGATGCTCAAAAAAGCCCTGACGGAGTATACCGCTACCTTCTTGGCTGAGACCACTGCCAAAGCCTAACCCAGGGATCCCCAGAGGGCTGAGTTTCCGCGCCAGGGATCCGGGGTCGCTCAGCCTTTCGGTTCAGGTGAGATCGGTTTAGATCAGGTAATACTTGAAACTTAACTAACTGGGCAGTCACGAACCAGGATCCCAGGCATTCTGTTGGCACTACGCGAGGGGCATCATGGCAAATCTTAAAGGGATCCGCGATCGGATCAAGTCGGTCAGAAACACCCGCAAAATCACAGAGGCCATGCGTTTGGTGGCAGCGGCTCGGGTGCGTCGCGCCCAAGAACAGGTCAACGCCACTCGGCCTTTTGCCGATCGGCTGGCTCAGGTGTTTTTCCGGCTGCAAACCCGTCTCAAAATGGAGGACGTGGAATTGCCCTTGTTGCAACAGCGCGAGGTCAAGAGCGTCCGCCTGCTGGTGGTGACGGGAGATCGAGGCCTCTGTGGGGCATACAACTCCAACATTATCCGTCGTGCTGAAGAACGGGCTCGGGAGCTAGAGGCAGAAGGGATTGAGGTGAGCTTTGCCTTGGTCGGTCGCAAGGCCAACCAATATTTCAAGCGCCGGGGGGCCAACATCCTCCAGTCCTACACCAATCTGCAACAGATTCCGGTTGCCGAAGAAGCCAGCATGATCGCGGATGGCTTGTTCTCTGCTTTCTTGTCAGAGACGGTGGATCGGGTGGAACTGATCTACACCCGCTTTGTCTCGCTGATTAGCTCTCGTCCGGTCACTCAAACATTGCTGCCTTTGGACATTTCCAAGTTGTCCTCTGGAGAAGATGAGATCTTTCGTCTGTTGGTCAAAGACGGCACCTTCAGTGTGGAGCGTACCCAGGTGCAATCCCAACTGGCCGAGCTGCCCCAAGACATGATCTTTGAGCAGGATCCCGCCCAGATCCTGGAAGCCCTTTTGCCGCTGTATCTCAACAACCAATTGTTGAGAGCGTTGCAAGAGTCTGCGGCCAGCGAATTGGCAGCCCGGATGACGGCCATGAACAATGCCAGCGACAACGCCAGCGACCTGATCAAGCGGCTGGGATTGGTCTACAACAAAGCTCGTCAAGCCGCCATTACTCAAGAGATCTTGGAAGTGGTGGGCGGTGCCGAGGCGCTCTAACGCTTTCTGAACTCTGGTTCTACCGCGTTTTGGCTCACTATCATGGCGCAAGTAAGAGGTTGGAAGTGGCATACCTGAACTGGTAAGCGTCTGCCCAGGACTGATATGCTATTATTCTGATCGTCATAACTTGCGCTAAGTCCTGCCCTCGTAGCTCAGTGGACTAGAGCACTTGGTTCCGGTCCAAGGTGTCGGAGGTTCGAATCCTTTCGAGGGCGTTTTAAGGTCAATCCTGTTTCAACTGTGCTTGTGGACTGACACGGTCGGCCCATGATTGTCTCATGGCGGGTTGATATTGTTTGATTAACAGATGAAGAATGGAAATGCTCCGGAACTGGCTCTCAGGATGCCAGACTGGTAGCGCATTGGAACAATGAACAGAGAGTAGGGGATCCCATCAATGGCATTTGACTGGTTTCGTCGCCGATATGTGGAAGAGGAGCAAACACCAGACCAAGCTGCCCCCCAGGAGACCTCTCCGCCAGAGCCGGATCCCGCTGCTGAATTGGATCCTCAAGCTGATTATCTAGCCTTTGCCAAGGCAGCTTACGCCAATATCAAAGCCCGCCTGACAGTTGCCGAACCCCAATCTGTGAGCGAACCGGAAACTCAGAGCCTGGAGGTGAAACCAACTGATCACCCTCAGCTTTCTGACTCTACGCCTCCTGATCTGGAAGAGAAGGAAAGTCTCACCGAAGAATCTACTGAGGAATCTGGGGATCCCGTCGATGACCTGCTGGATGATCTCACGCTGGAAGGCACCGAAGGCGGAGAGACTGAACTGGAATCTGATCTGGTGCAGCCAGTCGATCCAGTTATCTCAGAGCCAGAAATAACTCAAGCAGAAGTTGCTGAGCCAGAAGTTGCTGAGGTTGATGCTGCTACGTCAGAGCCAGATTCTACCGCCACTGAACCGGGTACAGAGGGATCCCAGCCAACCCCCTCCACTGCCTTTTTTGACTTAGCTCCTCGGGCCAGCCAACGACTGGAAGCATTGGCAGCTGCCGCTAATGAGGAACCGACTCCACCGCCTGTAGCAGCTACAACAATCCAGAAGGAAACCTCAAAAGATACCCCAGAACAACTGACCGGGATCCCTGGTCTGACCTTTGACGAAGGCTTTCGCTGGTCGGCGGAATTGCTGGCGGCACAGGGACGCAAAGCCGAAGATATCTCGGTGGAGGAGATCACCTGGCTGCAAAAACTGCGCCAAGGGTTGGGCAAAACCCGCCTGAGCCTGATCAACCAGCTCAAAGCCCTGGTGGGACGTGGCCCCATCGACCAAGATGCAGTGGACGAGATCGAAACGGTCTTGCTCCAGGCAGATGTCGGGGTGGATGCCTGCGACAAGATTATCACCGCCCTTCAGACTCGGATGAGAAAAGAGACGTTGCCCCCTGATGAAGCGGTGCGCTATCTCAAATCCCAGATGCGGGAGATGCTCACCTTAGGGGATCCCACGTTTGCCCCAGAGCGAGATACCCTCAACATCTGGCTGATCGTCGGGGTAAATGGAGCTGGCAAAACCACCACCATCGGCAAGCTGGCCCATATCGCCAGCCAATCGGGCTACGACTGTCTGGTGGCGGCTGGGGATACCTTTCGGGCGGCGGCGGTAGAGCAGCTCAAGGTTTGGGGCGAACGAGCTGGGGTAGAGGTGATCGCCAACCCTGGCCAAAACACTGATCCGGCGGCGGTGGTTTTTGATGCGGTCAATGCCGCCCAATCTCGCCAGACGGAATTATTGCTGGTGGATACCGCCGGACGCTTGCAAAACAAGAAAAACTTGATGGACGAGCTGACCAAGATTCGCCGCATCATCGACAAAAAAGCCCCCCATGCCAAGATCGAATCCCTGCTGGTGCTGGATGCCACGCAAGGTCAAAATGGCTTGCGACAGGCCCAAGTCTTCGCCGAAGCTGCTCAGATTAGTGGGGTGGTGTTGACCAAGCTGGACAGTACCGCCAAAGGGGGGATTGCGTTTGCCATCACCCAACAGTTGGGGCTGCCGATTCGGTTTATTGGGGCTGGGGAAGGGATCGAAGATCTGCGGCCCTTCTCCAGCTACGAGTTTGTGGAGGCTCTGGTCAGCGAATACTGATGAAGACTAGGGATAAAAGCCCAGTTTGGGCAATCCCATCGTCTCTGGCCACCCCATCATCAGGTTGAGACATTGCACCGCTTGTCCCGACTGGCCCTTGAGCAAATTATCGATCACCGAAAGCACGATCACCCGATTGGTGCGCTCGTCTACCTCTAGGCCAATGGTGCAGTAGTTGGTACCTGCAACCCACTTGGTTTGGGGGTAGATGCCCCGATTTAGGACTCGCACCCAGGGGGACTGCCGATAGAAGGCGGTATAGAGGGTGAGTAAATCTTCCGCCACCAGACCGGGATCCCGCAGGGTGGCATAGAGGGTGACATGGATCCCTCGAATCATTGGCACCAAGTGAGGCGTAAACTGCACCGTGACGGCATGGTGCATCAAGTCCGTGCAAATCTGCTCAATCTCGGGCGTATGGCGATGGCGGGCTACCCCATAGGCCCCAAAGGAACTGTCCACTTCGGCAAACAGGGATCCCACTTTAGCCACCCGGCCTGCTCCTGACACCCCAGACTTAGCATCAAAGATCAGGCTATCTGGCTCCACAAACCCTTGCTTGAGAAGAGGAGCAACCCCCAGCAGTGAGGCCGTCGGATAGCAGCCCGGACATCCCACCACGGTGGCGGAGGCAATGGTCTCTCGGTAGAGTTCTGGCAGACCATAGACGGCTCTACTATTGGCCTCTTTATGCTCTGTCGAGGGCCAACTGGGATCCTGTTCGGTCGGGCGATACCAGGACTCATAGACATCCAGATTGCGG
The DNA here is from genome assembly GCA_050330615.1 of Cyanophyceae cyanobacterium. GTDB lineage: Bacteria > Cyanobacteriota > Cyanobacteriia > Thermostichales > Thermostichaceae > JAAUUM01. Next base: position 1,992 of record JBHJNR010000101.1, on the reverse strand, counting down.
AAGCGGTAGTCCGCAGAGAGATCCAAGACCCGACAGCCCTTTGCTGCCAAGGCAGGGGCCAGCTGACACGCTAACCCGTTGGGCAAGGCCAAAAACACCACCTGACAAGCGGCGGCAATGCGATCCACATCCACAGGTTCCACCGGCAGATCGAGGATCCCTTTGAATTGGGGGTATAGATCGCTATACAGCTTGCCGACGCTATCTCGGCCCGCTACATAGGCAATTTTGACGTGGGGATGATCCATCAGCAGACGGCAGAGCTGAACGCCGCCATAGCCTGACGCGCCAATGATGCCAACGGTGACGGGATCCTGATGTGGCATGATGCTGACCCAAAATGGTTAACGGATATCAGATCTTCAATGTCTGACGTTAAACGATCTGAAATGGGACGGAAATAGATGGAGACAGAGTATCACGCCCCTGATAGAGAAAGCGTAAAAAGACTCGCCAAAACCACAACTCATCCACAGCTCACTCAACGGCATCCGATTGAGCAACGATCACCCCGGCCCGATCAAACAAGATCACGCCAATCTTTAGATCCCGCTCGGCATACTTCTGCACAAAACGAGCGGAACGGTTTTGAATGTGATGAATAATGTCTGACCAAACCGCTTGCTGAAAGCCGGGATCCTGTAGGAGATGATTGGCCGCATCCACCGTTGCCGCCCTCAACACCGCCTGGGCCAGATCCAGGGATCCCCCGACCCGAATCACCGCCGCGCTGAAGATTTCTAGGCGACCATCGGCGAGATGGCTGGAGGTGTTGAAAATCCCCCCGGCCAGCTTGATCAGTTTGCCGTGATAGCCCAGCAGAGTCAGCTGTGAGATCCCATGTAAGGCCGCTTCTAGCATTAATACCCCGATCCAATTGCCCGCCACCACTTGCTCAGAGGCCGGGATGCCGAGGCGAGTCGCCACCTGTTGTCCATGACTGCCAATACACAAAGTCAGAGCTGGGATCTGCACCATCTGCCGGATGGCGGTGCGACTGGTCTCCAATGAGGCCACTGCTGAATGAGGTTCCACCACCCCTCGCGTGCCCAACAGAGCCAGTCCTTCTAAGACCCCAAAAGCAGCATTAGACGTTCGTTGGGCCAGCTGTTTTCCCTCCGGCAGGATGATCCGCACCACCACTCGGAATCCCGATGGAATGAACGGGGTGAGATTGCGGTCAAACAACTCACGGGCATAGCGATAGATGGCAGGATCTCCATTGGCTGTCTGGCCAATACCTTCCCCACCCTGGAGGTCAAGGATGGGTTGCGTGGTATCTTCTCTGGACTGCAACTGTACCCAAGCCCAAACGGGGGTGTGGCGAGTCAGATCTAGGTTTTCCCCTGGATCGCTACGGCAGATAGCCAAGGCTGTCGATGGATCCAACCGGGCCACCTGTTCCACTGGGATCTGAGCTATCTCAGATCCTTGATGATCAGTTCCTTGATCAAATGGGGAATTCGAGGTGGCCTGGAGCTTGATGCTGACTTCTCGGGGGGGAGTCTCCAGATGATGTAAATGCAACAGGGCTGCTTGAGCCGCCGCCACCGCAAAAACAGGCAACGTATATCCCGTCATAGATGATGAGGGTTGTTCTGCCAGGGATCCCTGATCAACGATTGGGGGATCCAGGGTTGCTTGCCCCTCCCCCTGGAGATCTCCCTGAGGATTTACACTTGCTCGATGACTATTATGCCTCATGCCCTTTCTCATACTGGTGGCTTTTAATTGGAATTCAATTTCAACTCCCTTTCCGATGACTTGGGTGATCAATCTTCGGGTGGTCAATTTTTTATTGAAGGCTCTCTGTTTTTATCGGATGGGCCGAATCCTTATCAAGTGACATCCTCTCCCGCTAAGCCCTGACGGACTGTAGACGGGAGCTTCCCAGAATCACTTCTCGGAGTTGCTGCTTCAGCGGACTGGTAACCCAGGATCCTCCACAGCCAGAAAGCGGTTGTCCTACCGCCCTAAGCCCACGTTTCAGAA
>JBHJNR010000100.1:0-2721 GCA_050330615.1 Cyanophyceae cyanobacterium | reverse complement strand
CCTCGAATCTGAGTATTGCCCTGACCGGGAGCAGCCGACAACTGCTGAGCCATTGCCCACTGCAAGCGAGGGGTTGGGGCCATCAGCGGGAGAGCCAACATCAGGCTTAGCGCACATTTCAACACAAAACGACCAGTCATGTTCCTCACACCTCACTTTCGGATAGCCAGTCCTGCCCCAAGCTGTCCATACCCGGACAACACAGGACCCCATCGCAGCACCCGCCAGCCTTAAATCATTGGCAGGAAGTCTGCTTCCCCTATAAAAGCGTAAATCTGCCAAGTTGCCACTAGATTAAGCGGCTAACACAGAAATTTATCGAAAAGAACTCTACCGGTAGGGATGCCAGTCATCACAATCCCCCCAGTTAACTCGGGATCCCGTCGTTCTCGGGGTGCTCTAGTTCTGACGCTAAGTCTTGCGCCAACCCCTCTTGGGCCAACTCCAGCTCCAGCGCTGCCAACTCTTCTGGGGTCATGGCGGCGAGCTTTTGCTTAATCATTTCTTTGCGGTAGGTATCTCGTTGGCTGTGAAAGGCCATCTTGCCCGTCATGGCCCGACCCGCATAAAACACTGCCCAGCCCGCAGTGGCCAACATCAACAACACGCTGATAGCAGACTGGGCCCCTTGAGCCTCCAAACCCACGAGCCGTAATCCCCCATAGAGACCACCGCCTCCCACCAATAGGAGGATCCCAGCCGTGAGAATGTTCAGCCTACTCATTCCTCAAATCTCTCGCATGGGAGGACGGAAGGTGAAGAAGCTCCCCCAGAGCAACATGCCAGGGAAGAAGAATAAGGCCACAAAGAAAAGGATGACCTTTTCCCAGGCGGCACTCGTTTCCCAGCGTCGGTTGATATAGATCAACGCCGCCAATGGCACTACGACCAAATAGAGTCCAGCCAGACCGGCATAGGTCAATGCAACCAGGATCCCAGGAGTCAGCATCATCATGCTCCATTCCAATGTGTGCTGTGTTTGAGATGCTGCCGCTCCCTGCTGGCGTCTTCCAGCCCAAGGGCACTCTCTGCACAGATAACTTTATCCTCTCAATTGTAAACGCAAGTTACGACTGGTTCTGTCCTCTCTTGGTTTTGGCTTTTGGGAATTCTGGCCTTGGTTGAGGCTGAGGGCGAAGGGATCCTATGCTGAGAGCGACCAACGGTGAGGGATCCCTTGCGGTTACAAGACGGATTTATCGGTATCGACTTGGGCACTTCTGGCATTCGTGGGATTGTCCTGACTGAGGCTGGAGACCTGCTGGCCACCGAGTCGCAAACCTGGCCCACCTCAGAACGGGATCCCCGGCGATGGTTACTAGCGGTGGATCAGGTCTTGGCTAGCCTGCGCAGTCAAACTCCAGCCTCCTGTCAACTGCGAGCCTTGAGCTGCTGCGGCACATCGGGAACGGTACTGGCGGTGGATGACCAGATGGATCCCTTAGCCGAGGCTTGGCTCTACGATGATCCGCGAGGGGCAGATCAGGCTCAGCAGTTGGGTCTCTCCAAGAGTTGGGGGCTGTGTCGTTGGCTGTGGTGGGCTCAAACACAGCCAGAGCAGTATCAGCGCAGTTATCTGGCTCATCCTACCGATCTGGTGCTGCATCACTTAGGGGCGGATCCCAGAATCACTGACCACACCAGCGCTCTCAAAAGTGGCTTTGATCTGGTGGACTATCAGTGGCCGGAGGCGTGGTTGCAAGCTCACAAGTTGGATGTGGCCCGCTTTCCACAGGTGGTAGCCCCAGGATCCCCAGTCGGCCAGCATTCATCCGGGATCCTCCTGGTGGCGGGATGTACGGATGGCTGTGCGGGGCAAATCGCGGCGGGGGCAGTAGCTCCAGGCCAGGTGAGCACCAGCCTGGGCACAACACTGATCTTTAAGGGGGTAAGCCCAGAGCGGATCCAGACCGCCGATGGCGGGGTCTACTCTCACCTGCATCCCGACAAAACCTGCTGGCTCCCAGGGGCGGCTTCCTACTGTGGGGGGGGCGTATTGCGGCATTATTTCCCAGCGGCAGATTTGAGGGAACTGGATCAACAGGCGGCGGGGTGGGTGCCCACAGGGGCGGGGTGTTATCCCCTCAGCCAAGTGGGGGAGCGCTTTCCCCTGGTGGATCCCAGGTTTGCTGGCACAGAACCCCCATTTGAACCGGGATCTGTTCGTTACTATGCGGCCCTGTTAGAGGGGGTGGCCTTGGTGGAGCGGCTGGGGTTGCAGCGGTTGCAAGCGTTGGGGGTGCCCCAGCAGGGATCCCTGGCGGTGACAGGCGGCGGCAACCGCAGCGATCTGTGGCTCAAGATCCGGGCCAGTGTGCTCCAGCGCCCCTTGGTGATCAGCCGTCATCCCCAGCCAGCGGTGGGATCCGCCATTTTGGCGGCGGCGGGCTTTTGGGATTGCTCAGTCGAGGCAGCAGCCACTCGACTCATCCAGACCGACCGGGAGATCCTGCCGGAGTCAGCCTGGGTTGAGCAGTATGAGGCGGTGTTTCAGGAGTGGTCGCATTAATTGGGGGTTGAGGCGGTAGGGGATGCGCGAGGTATGAAGGGGGATTCAAGCCGATTTTTCGTCTCACTGACGGTGTTCGGGCTTGGTAGACTGAGAGGGACAGATTTAGGTCTTGAGTGGCTGCAGTTCAGGCTCTTAGGCTGGCTGATTTGGATCCCTTTTTGCCTCGCATTTTTACTCTCACCATCATGAAAGAACTGCTTTATTTGGAG
>JBHJNR010000099.1:0-3543 GCA_050330615.1 Cyanophyceae cyanobacterium | reverse complement strand
CCCGTCTATGCCGGGCAAATCGTCATGCCCAACCCCGCCTCCAGTGGCACGGGTTTTCTGTCGGTGGCGGCCCTATTGCAAATGATGGGCGAAGAGGATGGCTGGGAGTATTTGGAAGCCCTGCACGAAAACATAGCCCAATACATGCACTCGGGATCCCGGCCTTGCCGCGCTGCCGGAGCCGGTGAGTATGCCATTGGCATCTCGTTTGACTATCGGGCAGTCTCCCAAAAGAATGATGGTGAACCGATTGAACCCGTTTTCCCCTCCTAGGGATCCGGCTGGGAAGTGGAGGCCAACGCTCTGATCGCCAAGTCTGAGATCAAAGATGCTGCCCGCACCTTTTTAGACTGGGCCATCTCTGATGAAATCATGGTGGAGTACGCCAAGAGCTACCCCGTCACAGCAGCCCCCACCGATGTAGCCATCCCAGAGGGCTATCCTGCCGATCCCGTCGCCCAACTATCGGAATCCAACGACCTCACCTGGGCGGCTGTCAACCGTGAGCACATCCTCGAAGAGTGGACTGAGCGCTTTGATGGCAAGTCCGAACCTCGCTAAGCCCACCTCAGGTTCTTCCTCTCATGGCCCGTGAGCTCCTGCGACCTCAATCCTCTGCCCCAGCCGCTGCTACTGAACCAGCTGTGCCCCAGGATCCCTATCTGTCTATCCGGCAGGTGAGCAAATCCTTTGGCTCGTTTGTTGCTCTTCAGGGCATCGATCTGGAGGTGCAACCAGGGGAGTTCATCTGTCTGCTGGGGCCTTCCGGCTGCGGCAAGACGACACTGTTGCGGATTATCGCGGGTCTTGAGACTGCTGATAGTGGTCAGATTTGGCAGGATGGCCGAGATATCACCCCGCTGCCCCCCTCCCGGCGGGACTTCGGCATTGTGTTTCAGTCCTACGCGCTCTTTCCCAACCTGACTGCTGAGCAGAATGTGGCCTATGGCCTGGTGAATGCCGGGATCCCTAAGCCCCAACGGCAGCAGCGGGTGGCGGAGTTGTTGGAACTGGTGGGGCTGACCGGCATAGGGGGCAACTATCCGGCCCAACTTTCGGGAGGACAGCAGCAGCGCATTGCCCTAGCGCGGGCTTTGGCCCTTAGTCCGGGCTTGTTGCTCTTGGATGAGCCTCTGTCGGCCTTGGATGCTCAGGTGCGGGGATCCCTGCGCTCTGAGATCACCCAACTGCAAAAGCGCTTGGGGGTTACCACCGTCATGGTCACCCACGACCAGGTTGAAGCCTTGACCATGGCCGATCGGGTGGTGGTGATGGCCAAGGGATCCATCGCCCAGGTGGGATCCCCTCTATCCATCTATCGGGATCCCGCCAATCCCTTTGTGGCCCAGTTCATCGGATCCATGAACTTTTTGCCAGCAGAGGTGACGGGATCCCAGCGGGTGCGGTGTGGTGGGGTAGAGCTGACGGTGAATTCACTGCTAGAGTCGTTGCGGCCAGGACAGTCTGTACAGGTGGCGATCCGACCGGAGGATATCCGGCTCCAGGGTATCGGCGTCACAGAGCAGCCCGGTTTTAATACCTTGACCATGCAGCTCCAGCAGCAGGAGTTTCTCGGATCCTTTTGTCGGCTCCATCTGGTGAATGAAGCAGGGATCCCAGTATTGGTGGACATCCCGCCGGAGCAGTGGGGGCAGATCCCAGCCGGGCAGCACTGGATCCAATTGCCCGCTGAGCGGATCCAGGTTTTTGCGGGTTGAGAGAGGGGCTAGGTTTCGTCTTCGGAGGGAAACTGACGGCGAATCAAATAGCGTATCTCTGCCAATAAAACATCGAACCGCTTGTCTTGTTCAGCCTGTTGTTGATTCAGGCGTTCCATTTCAGCCTGGTGCCGCTCAGTCGCCTCTTGCTGTCGTTGCATCTCGGCCTCATCGCGATCCATCCGCTCGATTGATTGCCGCATCATATCTGAGAGCAAGCCAATCTGAGCTTGGGTACCTAACTGAGCTAATTGGAGCTTTTTTTGATTGTCTAGAAACTGCTTCTGATTCTCTTTTAGTTCTGCTAATCCATACGAACTGGCCTCCGCCACCCGCTCTACAGCCGTTGTAAGTTGCATAAACTTCTGATTGAGATCTTCGTCAGTCATAGTTTTGTTCCTATCACGGCAACCCACAGGATCCTTCTGGTTTCGATTATGACTTCCCAACCCCGGCTTCAACCAGACCAAACCTCCTCTGCGGTTACCGAGGGATCCCCGGACAGCTCCCCAAAAACCATCGTCACTGGCGAGGATTGGGTGGCGCGGGGCTTGGTGCTGCTGATCGCCCTCTGGCTATTGGTGTCGGTGGCTCTGCCGCTCTATCAAATTCTCAGCCGTAGCTTTGTAGACAATTCGGGAGCCTGGGTGGGATGGGCCAACTACCAGCGCTATTTCGGCACCCCTCGACTGGCGGATTCCTTTAGCCACAGTCTCTATGTCTCCATCGTCAGCACCTTGATCTCGGTGGGATTGGCCTTTGGCTACGCCTACGGTCTGACCCGCACTTGTATGCCCGGCAAGGGGATCTTTCGCCTCTTGGCCTTGATGCCCCTGTACCTGCCCTCACTGGCCCATGCCATCGGACTGATCTATCTGTTTGGCAATCAAGGGGTGGTAACAACGGGGTTCTTTGGGCTGTTGCCCCGGATGCCGATCGGGCTGTATGGCCCCACTGGGATTATTTTGGGAGAAAGCATCTACTGCTTCCCGCAGGCGGTGTTGATTTTGACCACGGCTTTGCTGCTGGCGGATGGGCGCTTGTTTGAGGCCAGTGTGGCGCTGCGGACACCGGCTTGGCGTACCTTCTGGACAGTGACGCTGCCAGGGATCAAATTTGGTTTGGTCAGCGCTCTTTTCGTCTGTTTCACCCTGGTCTTTACCGACTTTGGCGTGCCCAAAGTGGTGGGGGGCAACTATAACGTCTTGGCCACAGATATCTATCGCCAAGTGATTGGCCAGCAAAACTTCACGATGGGGGCCACCATCAGTGTGCTGATGCTGATCCCGACGGTGATCGCGTTTATCATCGACCGGATCGTGCAGCACCAGCAGGTGGCGATGGTGGGATCCCGGATCGTGCCCTACCAGCCCCGGCCTCATGCGTGGGTCGATCGCCTCTTTTTGGGATTCTGTACCCTGATAGCCCTACTGGTGATGACGGTGTTGCTGACGCTGGCCATTGCCTCACTGATCGACGTATGGCCCTATCAACTGGGCTTGAGTTTACGTCACTGGGATCTCAATCAAGCCGCAGGGGGTGGATACCAGGCTTTTTGGAACAGTCTGCGCATGTCGTTTTACTCCGCCATTGTGGGCACAGCACTGGTCTTTAGCAGTGCCTATGTCATTGAAAAATGTCGACCTTGGCCTCGTTTGCGCCAGCTAGCCTATTTCGCCTCGACGCTGCCGGTGGCGCTGCCTGGATTGGTGTTGGGGTTGGCCTACATCTTCTTTTTCAACGCTCCCGTGTGGCGGTTATGGGGGCTAGAGATGGCCAATCCCTTTCACGGCCTCTACAACACCATGGCCCTATTGGTAATCTG
>JBHJNR010000098.1:0-4141 GCA_050330615.1 Cyanophyceae cyanobacterium | reverse complement strand
CTCCATGAAAAGCCATCTTGAGGCTCAAGTCCCTGCTCTCAAGTCCAAAATCCATGTCATTCATAGTTGGGCGGATCCTGAGCAGATTAAGCCCCTGGCCAAATCTGATAATCCGTTTGCCCACCGCCATGACTTGGTGGATCCCTTTACGGTGCTGTATTCAGGTAATATGGGCCGCTGCCACGATATGGACACGATTCTTGAAACCGCTCTGCTACTGCGGGATCAGCCCTCGATTCAATTTCTATTTATTGGGGATGGGGCCCAACGACAGCATTGCTTAAAGTGGGTTGAAACCCATCAGCTCAGCAACTGCCGCTTTTTGCCCTATCAAGCCAAAGCCACCCTACCCCTGTCTCTGGCGGCCTGCGACCTCGCTTTGGTCAGTGTTAAATCTGGGATGGAGCGGATGATCGCCCCCAGTAAACTGTATGGCCACCTAGCCACAGGCAAACCCATTGCGGTGATTTGTTCAGAAGAGGCCTATCTTAGCGAGATGGTGCTGGAGGGAGGATTTGGCCGTAGCTTTGCCAACCACGCCGCCGAGTCCCTCAGTCAGTTCATCCAGGCATTACAACAGGATCCCCAGTTAGCGCAGCAGATGGGGGCGCGAGGACGGGCCTATCTCGAACGGTGGTTTACCCCTAATAAAATTGCTGAGCAATACCTGCGGGTCTTTCAGCATTGTCTCAACCCAGATCTGGGGAAAGCAGACCTCTTGAGGTCTGGGGTGGTTGAAGAGGACTCGACTACACCGCCCCGAAGCAAAGTGAATGTATAAAAAAATTCACTGTACACGTTCACAGTATAGAGATATCCGCAACATTGCGGGATTTGATGGGTTGGGCCGGATTACCCGCATAGATGGTCATGGGATCCAAGTCACGATTTGCCACACTGCCCAAGGTGAGGACAGCCCCTGATCCCACCGTTTCCCCTGGCCCCACCACGGCTTTGGCCCCAATCCAGGATCCCGCTTGTACTCGTATGGGGGCGGTTCGGAGGGTAAATTGAGGCTGGCTCCAATCGTGGTTGCCTGTACAGAGATACACCCCCTGAGAGAGGCAGACATGATCCTCTAGGGTGATCTCAGCCAAATTATCCAGCCAGGCATCTTCTCCAATCCAAACGAAGTTGCCAACTCTTAACCGCCACGGAAACTTGACGCGCACCCCCGGTTTGATCCGTACCCCGGTGCCGATCTGGCTGCCAAATAGCCGCAGCACCCAGACCTTCAAGCCGGAAAAGGGAATCAACCCCGTTTGAACCAGAGGGGATCCCAGGCCATACCAAAGTAGCTGCCGCACCAGAGACGCGCCAGGAGAATAGGATCCCTGTGAATACTGATCTAGGCGTACATGCATCAGCTTAGCCCTGAGCCAACCAAGAGATCTCTTGCCCAAAACTGCGCCGTTCGGGATGCACCCACAGGGTTATCCGTGCGCCTGTTCGACCCGTGAACCACCACAGGTAAGCCCGTAGCAGATCGCGGGTGAGATGGGGCAGTGATTCTCGGGATCCCGGATCGGCGAGCTGGCGGGGGGGGATCGGGACGGGAGTAAAGGCAATGCCTTGACTACCCAACACCACAGAGGCGATGAGACGGGCACGAGCCATGTGAAAACCTGACGTGATCACATACACATGATGAATCTCGTCAGACTGAAAATCTTGCACCAAGCTGCTGAAGTTGGTCACGGTATCAACAGCCCGATAATCCAATCTCAGACGAGGGGGTTCAATACCTGCAGCGGCAAAGAGAGGGCGGGCCACAACCGGTGGAGCACCAGTGGAGACCCAAATCGGCAGGTCAGGGTGATCTTGGGCAAACTGAGCGGTGAAAGCTTCACGACCGGCTCCTCCCCCTAACATCAGGATCCCTTGGGGAGTGGGGTAGTGGGCTGCGGCTAGACTCAGGCGGATGAAGGGGAAAATGAGGCAGGCTAAAATAAGGCCCAACAACCCGCAAAACAGAGGCCAACGATAACGAGTTGGGATGGGGAGATACTTGAGTAGAGGTTTCATACGGCAAAAGTCAAGATCCTGAGAGTCTCAAGACCTCAAATGTAGTGACAGGTTAAGTCTGGTCAATTAGGGAAAGGAGGTCAAGGTGGATGGTCGTATCCGAGAGGCTTTCAGTCACTTCAACTGATATCGTTTACCCGGTGCGGGACGGTCAACCCGTGGCAGAAACCTATGATCATCTCTACGCAATTTTGATCACGCTGGAGGTGCTGCGACAATATCTGGATGGTCAACTAGCAACTGTTTTGGCCCATCAGTTTTTGTATTATGCCCAGGGATTTCCGCGACTGCGGGTGGCCCCGGATGTGATGGTGATCTATGGCGTAGCCCCTGGGGGACGAGATAGTTACAAAATTTGGGAAGAGGGGCAAGTCCCTCGGGTCATTTTTGAGATGACCTCTAAAAGTACCCAACAGGAGGATCAACTGATCAAAAAGACTCTGTATGCCCAATTGGGGGTGGAGGAGTATTGGTTATTTGATCCTAAAGGAGAATGGTTGGAGTCGCCTTTATTGGGATATCGCTTACAGGAGGAAACCTATCAGCCAATCGTAGACTTGCGGAGTCATGTGCTGAGCTTGCAATTACGGGTAGAAGGCAAGCTGATTGGCTTTTATGACTTAGAGACGGGGCAAAAGCTATTGATACCAGGAGAGATGATGGAGCAGATCAAGGAGGCTAAAGAAGAGCAACGTCGTTTGGCACAGCAATTTATCGAGCAGCAAGGACGGGCAGACCGATTGGCCGATCAATTAAGAGCCTTGGGGGTGGATCCCGACTGTTAAGTCCACAGATTATCTCCCATAATGTACTCAATCCGGGATCCCTTTTGGCCTGATTAGCGATAGGGTAAGGGCATGTAAAGTAGTCTTGATGAATACGCAAACTAAAGCTTATGATTCCAGTTTTGGTGACAGGGGGAGCCGGGTATATCGGCAGTCATGTGTGTAAGGCATTGGCCCAATCTGGCTATTGTCCCGTCACCTTTGATAACTTGAGTCGCGGGTACCGGGAGGCTGTCAAATGGGGGCCGCTAGAGCAGGGGGATCTGAGTGATTTGCCCCGTTTGCTGGAGGTAATTCGTATCCATCAGCCGGTGGCGGTGATGCACTTTGCCGCGTTTGCCTATGTGGGAGAATCCACCCATAATCCACTGCTTTATTACAAGAATAATGTCGGCGGTTCTACCACCTTAATTGAGGCAATGGTGGAATGCGGGATCCCGTATATCGTCTTTTCTAGCAGTTGTACGGTCTATGGGGATCCCACCTTTATGCCGTTGACAGAATCACATCCCATCAACCCGATTAGTCCCTATGGCAAAAGCAAGGCCATTGTGGAAGATATTCTGGCTTCCTGCGACCAAGCCCACGCTATCAAGTCTGTTTGTCTGCGCTATTTCAATGCAGCAGGGGCAGATCCTGAGGGAGAGATTGGGGAAAATCATGAGCCAGAGACCCATTTAATTCCGAATGTACTTAAGGCTGCGCTGGGAATTGGGGATCCCTTGATAGTTCTGGGGAATGACTATGACACCCCAGATGGCACCTGTATTCGGGACTACATTCATGTCACCGACCTGGCGGCGGCTCATGTGTTTGCCCTTAAGTATTTACTGGGAGGGGGATCCTCACAACAGCTCAACTTGAGTAACAATCAAGGCTTTTCGGTGATGGAGGTCATTGAGATGGCAAAGCAGGTGACAGGGCGGGCCATTCCTTTTACGGTTGGAGCGCGCCGCATGGGGGATGCCCCCTGTTTGATAGGAGATTCGTCGTTAGCCCGCCAGATCTTGGGCTGGGATCCCGTCTATCCCGACTTAGCAACCATCATTGAACATGCCTGGGGGTGGATGCAATCGTCTCCCTTTCATCAGAAAGCATAGAGCATGGCTGAGCAGGGATCCCTTTAATCAAGAATCAAGTTGGGTCTGCTCAGTCTGGGCTGATCTTGGAGATTAGTTATCTCGCCTGTCTAAAAACTATAGATTTAGAGGCTATCTCGGTAGTCAGAAAGAAGGGAAATAATCTGGTTTATGCGGTTCCGATTATCTTCACTTGGGTGGCCTAGAAAAGTTAGGAGTGCAATATCTCGTTCAATTTCGATTCGAGTTCGG
>JBHJNR010000097.1:0-10064 GCA_050330615.1 Cyanophyceae cyanobacterium | reverse complement strand
ACACCAATGTGGTCAGGCCATTGACCACCGCCACCAAACCCACCAGCCAGGGCTGGAGCGGGGCAAAACTGTCCATCAGCTCCACTTGCGACCAAAACCCCCCCAGTGGTAACAGCCCCACCAACCCAGCCGATCCCGTTGCCATAGCAATCGTCGTGGCAGGCATCCGCGACCATAGCCCCCCCAACTCCTGCAAGTTCTGTGAGGTGGTGGTATTGATCACCGCTCCCACCCCCATAAAGAGCAGTGCTTTGGCCAGAGCATGGGTGAGTAGAAAAGCCAAAGCTGCTTCAGTCTGTTGCAAGCCGACAGCAATGAAGACAATCCCCAGAGCTGAGCTGGTGGTGTAGGAGAGCGTCCGCTTCAGGTCAATCTGGGCTAAGGCTACCAAAACCCCTCCCACCGCCGTGATCGATCCGATGGCGATCAGTACTGAATCCACCACTGGAGATAGAGCCAAGATGGGCTGTACCTTGATCAGCACAAAGGCTCCTGCCGCCACCACCACCGAGTTGCGGAGGATCGAGGCCGGACTTGGCCCTTCCATCGCCTCATCCAGCCATAGGTGCAGCGGAAACTGGGCACACTTGCCGACTGGCCCCGCAATCAGCCCTAAGCCGATCAAAGTGGCGACCCAACCGGGTAGTTCCACCGTTTGCGCCCAAGTCGTCAGCTCCGAAAAACGGGATTCCCCCGTCAGAGTAACCACCGCCACCACCGACATCAACAGCGCCAGATCCCCCACCCGTTTGGTTACAAAGGCATCCCTCGCTGCCGTAATCACTAAGGGTTGGGCATACCAGAACCCCACCAATAAATAGGTGGACAGGGTCAACATCTCTAGCAACCCGTAGCTGAGCACGAGGGAATCACTGAGGGCAATGCCGCTCATGGCTCCTTCAAAGAAGCCCATCAGGGCATAGAAGCGGGCCAGGCTCCAGTCTTTTTCCATGTACCCGAGGGCAAAGACCTGCGCCAACAGACTCATCCCCGCCACCAAGACAGATGCCCCGACGCTGGTGGACGACACTTCCAGCACCAAATCCAGGTGCAGATCTAAGGCTGTAAACCACTCAAAGGTTTGGATCTGAGGCTCTGTGCCCCAGACCTGTTGGAGGACGATGCAGCTGTGGACAAAAGCCAGCACCGTCATGAAGATGTTGATATAGGCTGCTGGACGCGGGCCAGTACGACGGATCAGCCCCACCGCCCAGGGCAGCGCCAGGATGGATCCGATCACCCCATAGATGGGGACGATCCAACTGGTTTCGGCAGAAAAAAGGAGCGATAGCGGCATGATCGATTCAGGAATGGCCCGTGCTAGCGTTATCAAGGTTTAGTGCAAAGTTTCTAAGACAAGTTGTCTTTAATATTGATTGCGATATTGATTGCGATTTCTGCCTGCCATCAGACACGAGTGCTAGCCGAGCTCATCGCTTGAGCGTGTTGGCAACAGCCCAAAGATTCACCCCCAACCCGGAAACCAGCCTCACAATGGCAACTCTGTCTCGGTATTGAGACAGAGCACTTTTTAATATTCTCATCATATTTTAACTTTTCGCGGTTTCGGCCCTGCCCTCGTTGCTGTCTCCTTGCGGCTATCGCCACTGCCAGCCAGCCCAAGCCAAGGCTGCCCAGCCGATCAGTAGGGCTACTCCTCCCAGGGGGGTGATCGCTCCCAGTATTCGGATGTCTGTCAGGCTGAGGGCATAAAGGCTGCCTGAAAAGATGGCAATGCCTGCTAGAAAAGCGATGCCTGCCGCCGTTAGCGGAGCGACGGTTTGCACTCCACCCTGCATCATCAAGACTGCCACCAGCCCCAAGGCCAGCGCATGGGACAGTTGATAACGAGCTGCCGTCTCAAAGATCTCCAAGGCTCGCTCACTCAGGGATCCCCGGAGAGCATGGCTGGCAAAGGCTCCCGCCGCCACTGATGTGCCCCCCAAGATCCCGGCCATCAGCAACAAAAATCTCACCATTGTGGCTTCCTCTCTCTTGCTAACTCTCTGGGCTGTCTCTCTTGATCAATTTCGCATCCATCTGCCATTGAAATCCATCTGCCATCAAGTAAATGAGCGCACCCCTCAGGCTAGCCCAATCTCCTGAAGCCGCTGCATCAAAAATGTCCCTGCTGTCAAGGGCTCAAACCGAGGGATCCCTCCGGTGCGTTCGATGCAATGGGGCAGTGGTGTCAGGTCAACCTCAGATCGGGGATGGACGAAAAAGGGCATGGAAAAGCGTCGGGCGCGACTATCGTCAGGATTGACAACGCGGTGGGTGGTGCTTTTGAGCAGGCCATTGGTGAGGTGCTGCAACATATCGCCTGCATCCACGATGATCTGGCCGGGGGGAGCCTCCACTGGGATCCAGGATCCCTCTCGCCCCAAGATCTGGAGACCGGAGGCAGTTGACTCGCACAACAAGGTGATCAGGTTGATATCTTCGTGGGGTGCAGCCCGCAAACTCTGGACAGGGGTATCCTCAGCAATAGGAGGGTAGTGAATCAATCTCAAGATCGTGTTACCGCCAACGGCGGTCTGCCGCAGCCATCCCTCCGGCTGATCGAGATAGAGGCTGACAGCGGCGAGCAACTCTAGGGCACAGGTCTCCATCTGGGCATACAGCTCTTCGATCAGAGGGCGAAAACGGGCTACCTCAGTTGGCCAGACATTAGGCATCCATCCTGAAGGCTGGGATCCAGAGCTGACCTCTCGACCCACATGCCAAAACTCCTTGAGGTCGGGCACCGCATGGTTTTTGGCATGTTCGCGCCCAAAAGAGACAAAGCCCCGTTGCCCCTTAACGGCAGGATCTTCATAGCGCCGCTTGATCTCGTCTGGCAGTTCAAAGAAGGACTGGATTGTCCCATAGGCATTACGGATTAACTCGGAGGGGATCCCATGCCCCTCTAGGGCAAAGAACCCGACATCCCGCAAGGCATCTCCCACCGTTTGCACAAACATGGCCCGCTGCGTAGGATCCCGCCACTGCTCAAAGCGAACCACAGGGATGGACGGGGAGATAGTCATAGCGCTGACCCAGAGATGAGAGGATATCTTTATCCTATCTGGACATGGCTAGCGACCAAAGACTCACACAACATGCAGTGCAAAGCAGAGGGTTTATTCAACGCTAAACGCCATATCGAGATCAGTCTTCAATAATATTGAATTAGAAGGCTCTTAGTCTATCTACCAAAGTATGTTTTACCCTGGTGGAATCTCTTTCTCTGATCTCAACTGAAGTAGCTTCTCACTCAGCGATCTGGTACTGTGCTTCATGCCGATTCTAAGATGATGGGTATAATGGCATCTGACCAATGACATCTGACCAATGGCTGAGGCGTAGACATCACTTCCTTTCTCTCTCTTGAGTATCAACATCTATCCTAAGCTGATGACAATGACAGGAGAAGCGGCTTTAATAGCTGAAGGAAACAGGATTAAAGAATTGCGTGATGATGCAAAATTTCTTTGTTGAGAACTGTGGATTTCTGGACTCAATTTGTGATCGTTTGTGATAGAACCTGAGAGTTGAGATCAGGAATTGATAGATATTTTTGAGGCCGAAATCTTGGGCTTGTTACAGGTTGATTCGTCACAGGTTGATTAAATGATGGCCTCTGTCTCCAAGATTGCTCAAAGTCTTTTTGTCTGTCTGTGTTGCTCCCTTGCTTAAGACATTTGCTTTAGACCATTGTGAATCCTATGAATCCTGCTCCCAAGTCTTCTCTGTCTCCCTGTGTTGTCGATACCGGGATCCTGGTCAGTAAGCGCGATGTTTACCGGGTGCTCTCGGATCTGGGCCATGTCCGCTATGTTGACATCTTGGATGGTGAGGTGGTTAGCCAAGGGGAGGGCTATGTGATGGAGGTCTATGAGGATCCTCAGTCCGCCACCATTGTTCTGAATCGTACCCTCTATCTCAATATTTGCAGCTTTGACTATCTCAGGTTTGGTCTAGAGGATCCCGATCAGTCGCTACCTCTGCCCCCGAAGCCTCAATCCATCCTTGATTTGGTGCAGGAACAACGGATTTTGCGGTTGATGCCTCTCTCGGATCCCTTGTCGGATCGGCTGCAAGTGCTGGAAGATAGCCGTGCCCTCAAGGAAGCTGTGGCGGATGCGATGGCTTCCGGTTGGGATAATAACTTCTTGGGACAGGATGAATAGGATCCGCGCTGAGATCAGGATCCCAGTGGGACTTTAGAATGGGCATTGATGATAGAGTCTGTCATCATCTCTAGCCGTTAGCGTTGCTCATGAACCTTGACCAGTTTCTCGCGATTTTGGCCGCTGCCATCGCATCTGCGACGCCGTTGATCTTTGCCTGCGTAGGGGAAACCCTGACGGAACGAGCGGGGGTGATCAACCTCTCGGCGGAGGGGACAATTTTGTTGGCGGCTATGACCGGCTTTGCTGCGGCCAAAACCACCGATAGTCTATGGGTAGGCTTTGGGGCGGCGGCTCTGGTTGGTATGGTCGTTGCCCTGATTGTGGCGTTTGGATCCATCACCCTGAAGCAGTCTCAAATCGCCATCGGCTTTGTGCTGGCCTTGTTATGTGCTGATCTGTCGTCATTTTTGGGCAATGCCTTTGTGCGGATCCCAGGGCCGACGGTACCCAGTTGGCCGTTGCCACTGTTGTCCGATATCCCGGTGTTGGGGCCGCTGCTATTTCGCAGTGATGCCTTGGCTTATCTGGGCTATGGGCTGATTGTGGGCAGTTGGTGGTTTCTCTATCACACCCGACCGGGGCTGATCCTGCGCTCGATTGGCGAACAACCACAGGCGGCTTTTGCTCGTGGCATCAATGTGGTGCAACTCCGCTATGTCTACACCCTATTAGGGGGATCCCTAATGGGGCTGGCCGGGGCTGCATTTTCCCTGGATTATCGGGCGGGGTGGAGTCATCGTCACACGGCGGGCTACGGCTGGATTGCTCTAGCCATCGTCATCTTTGGGGGCTGGGATCCCTTGCGGGCTGCGTTGGGGGCCTATCTCTTTGGGGTATTGCAATCCTGGGCGATTGTGGCCCAGGGATCCATTGTCGGGGTGCCGACGCAGGTGTTCAGCGTGGCTCCTTTTGCCTTGATGATCTTGGTGCTGGGGCTGACCTCTAATCGAGGGTTGGAACGGCTTTTGCTTCGCTTACCCCCCACTTGGGGCCGTCGATTACAAGGGATCCTGCGAGTCAAGGCTCCAGTGGCTCTAGGGCAAGTGTTTGAGCAGGATTAGGGCTTAGTGGTATTGCATGGCCATCGTCAGGATCCCTTGTTGTCCCAGCAACATCTCTCGCAATAGCGACACAATTCCGACCCAGATCACGGGGCTCATATCGACGCCGCCGATGGGAGGAATCAGCTTGCGGGTGGGTTTGAGCAAAAAGTCGGTGGCCCATACCACGGCACTGTAGGGCAGGCGGCTGGTGTCGTATTGGGGATACCAACTCAAAAAGATCTGCACCACAAACAAGACGATATAGGTGGCCAACAGGGGGTGCAAGATCCAGGTGATGGCTGATGTTGCTGAGGGATCCACAGGGCAGAGGCGAGAAACAGCTCCTTTATTCTGGCAGCTTTCTTGACCCTAGGGCACGGGTATAGGCTTGCTCAATTGCCCACATACAAGGTGGTCTTGAGGCTGTGGGACTTTCTGCTATGGTCAGCAGTCCTCTTCAGGAAAACTCCAACGTCGTTGGATGGGGTAGGCATCCAATTGAGAATCTTGACTGATTAGTGACAAAGAGTGGTTGATCGTTTGGGCAACCAGAAGTCTATCGAAGGGATCCCGATGGTGTAGAGGTAAAGACAGATAGATTTCGAGGTCTTTGGAAGTGATGGGCAATTGAGTGATGCCTAGCGTAGACAGGTGATGCTCGATAGTACTGAAGGGGGCGGACAGGCTCAGTTTGCCGATATTAGTTTTGATGGCAATTTCCCAAAGCGAGGCGATGCTGACAAATACTATGGAGTTGGTTTTAATGCGGATGCAGGTACTAGCAGGGAGTCGCGGATCGTCCTCAAGAAACCAAATCAAGGCATGGGTATCAAGCAACAGAGTCATAACTACATGTAGTCTTTGAGATCCTCTAGGGGAGCATCAAAGTCCTCAGCCATCACGAACATCCCTTTCATGGTTCCAGCTTGGCGATAGAGTTGGGGGGGGGGAGCGGGTGGCGATATCTTTGCATATTGAGCCGCCAGATATTCGGCATAGTGGAGAATTTCCACCTGAAGATCAGGTGGAAGGTTGTCAAGAGTAGCAATGAGTTGAGGAGAAAGCATCAGCTTTACCAAAGGTGACTAGAGGCAAGTAAAGATACTAGCGAGTCTAACGATCTAGCTTTCAGTATGATTATGTCCGTCACAACTTCTTATGACACACCGCTTCTCTTTCCGGATATGGCCCTATTCCTCTCAAAATGGCTATTTCTCAGAGCATTGGAGGATCCTGCCCACGTCTAATCCCTAGTGGTGGTGATGTCCTCCGGGGCCGTGGTGATGATGGTGACCCTGGGATCCCTCTAGCTTCTGGTGCAGATCTCGGTTGCGGTTGGGCAGGGTGGCCACGGCGGCCTGAGGATGCGTGTCGTGATGATCATCATGGGCGGCATGATGGTGCTGTGGGGCTGCTTCTACATGAGCATGATCGTCATGGGAGTGAGCCGATTCCGAATCCCCCAACAACTCAGTAATCATCGGCGTGATCCACTTTGCTGCCATTGCTAAGAAGACAGGATCCTCATTGAGGCAATCCAGGTGCAGACATTCGGCTTTGTCCTGAAACTTCTTGATCGAGTAGCCCACATCCAGCATGGTCTCGTGGTTCTCGGTGGCAAACCCAATCGGAGCATAAACCAAAGCCCGTGCCCCCAAACCCAACAGATTTTGAGCTGCCTGATTCATGTCGGGGGTTGTCCATCGTCCAGGGGTATCGTGGTTCATCCAACCCAAGGAGATCAGCGGATACTTCTCGATCAGATGCTCCCGCACAGATAGGTAAAGACTGACACTCTCGCGGATGCCAGTTTCGTAGCCTTTGGCCTCATAGGGGGATCCATGATTGAGTAACATGATCCCGATCTGTGAGGGGGCATAGGTGCCGCTCAGATCTTGTAGCCGAGCCTCGATATGGGCCGCCATGCGACGGTGATAATCCACCCGATCAGCAAAGCTGGGCAGATATCGCATCCCCTTGATCCAGCCCACATCGGATCCCAGGGCTTCGTTGATCTGTTTCAGGGCTAGCCCGCTGGTGAAGATCGAGTCCACCACCAAAAGCGGGAAAATCACCACCTGGTCGAAGCCTGCTGCTTTCACCCGTTCCAACACCTGATGGGGCAAATGAGGCTCACAAAAGTTAAATGCTTTGAAGACTCCTACCCGGTCACCAAACTGGTGCTGCAAAACGTGCTCGATGCCCGCCCGCTGAGCCTCAAAAATCTCGTTGTGGGGTGAATGATACTGCTGTTGGTTAGACCATTCCCGTCGGTCGGTAAACTCCAAGATCTTGCCCATCAGGGGGGTGATGCTCTTGGGCAAGGGAATAAATTTGGAGGCCAACAGATTGAGGGCGCGCTCGTTGTAATCGGCAAATTCTTGGTACTGCTCCACCTCGCCATAGCCACAGAGCAACACCGCTACCTTAGATCCTGAGGTCGTGGATCCCGGCTGATGGTCAGATTCTGTTGTGTCGTGGGTGTGGGGAGCGTTAAAACCGTTGCCGTTGGAACTCATGAGCAAAACCTTGATTGCAGGAGAAAACCGTTCATCCCCCCTGGGGGCATGGGGTTCATTCTAGCAACAGTTTTTGGGCAACAGATTGGCACGCAACAGCTTGGGGCTTCTGGCAATAGTCCTTCCTCTGCTCCCTGAGGCTTAAGCAAGCTAGGTTCAAGCCGCCTGGTGTTGTCGCATCAAATCCACAAAGGATTGAAAAAGGTAGTCGGCATCGTGAGGCCCAGGGCTGGCCTCAGGGTGGTATTGCACCGAAAAGATCGGTAGGGATTGGTGTCGGATCCCGGCCACCGTCTGGTCGTTGAGGTTGAGGTGGCTGATCTGGACTTGGGGATCTTGAAGAGAATTAGCATCCACCGCAAAGCCGTGATTTTGGGAGGTAATCTCCACCCGTTCTTGCAAGCCGCAGGGATGATTGAGACCCCGATGGCCAAATTTGAGCTTGTAGGTGCTGCTGCCCATAGCCAGGGTCAAAATCTGATGGCCCAGGCAGATGCCAAACATGGGGGTGGATTGGGCTAACAAGGCCCGAGCCGTTTCGATAGCTTGTACCTCAGCAGCGGGATCCCCTGGCCCATTGGACAAAAAGATGCCATCGGGGTTGTAGTGCAGCACCTCTTCGGGGCTCGCGGTGGCAGGCAGCACCCGGACGCGACAGCCATAGCGGGTCAGCCGACGGAGGATATTGCGCTTGATGCCAAAATCCAGAGCCACCACAGTGAAAAGCTTTTCGGGAGACTGGGCCGGGATCCCGTATTCCCATTCCTCTGGGGTGGGCTCCAACCATTCGTAAGATTCTGGAGTAGTGACTCCAGAGACCAGACTGAGGCCCGCCATTGATGGCGCTTGGTTGACCTGTTGGAGCAACTCAGCCGGATCCAACACTTCGGTGGAGATGCCCCCATTCATGGATCCCTCAGATCGCAACTTGCGGGCCAACTTGCGGGTGTCAATGCCAGCAATGGCCACAATCTGGTGTTGTTGTAAATACTCCGGCAATGACTGCTGGGAACGCCAAGAGCTGGTCAGGCGGGAGATATTGCGGGCGATCACCCCTCGAACCTGAGGCTGGGGGGACTCTTCATCGAGGGCATTCACCCCCGTATTACCCAATTCAGGACAGGTAAAGCAGACCATCTGGCCGCTATAGCTGGGATCCGTCATCACCTCTTGATAGCCCGTCATGCCAGTGTTGAAGACCACTTCCCCTAAGGCTGTACTTGTCGCTCCAAACGACCAGCCCCGAAAATGGGATCCATCTGCCAAGACCAACAGGGCAGGAGTACGAGTCTGCCAAGGCAAAGAGGAGGTGGACATGAATCAGGATCCTGTATCAATCGGGAGACCATCCAAAACTATAGCCCGTTAGGGGATCCGGGCTGGTTTTGCTCAGATCTTGATCAGCGATAAACCTATGCACAGTCTTGTTACGACCGCCTGCTGACTGAGGGGCAATGGCGCTACCTTAAAGGGGACTTGGACTGTCTGCTATAACTCTCTACCTACCGCAGCTATCCCATAGGAGATCGGGCCATGATCAAGACCTCCTTACCTACAAAACAACCCCAACATCTGCGGCACTTTTTGGAGGGTGCCCTGCTGGGGTTGTTTGCGCCACTGGTGGTGGCCGTTGGTCTGCTGACGATGGTGTGGGGCTTAGAGCAGATGACTGGGGAGAACCTTCAGCCATCTGACTCTCAAATCCGCTAATCCTTGAACTTTAGTCAACAATGATCAGATTGCTGACTTCCACCGGACGACCGTTCATGAAGGTATGGGCCACCTTGAGGGTGCTGGTCTCGACGGGCCGACCATTCATGTAGGTGGAGGCGATGGAGAACGTATTAACCCCCACCGGACGACCGTTCATAAACGTGTGAGCCACTTTGAGGGAGCCGGCCACGGTGGGGCGGTTGTCACCCGACATCTCAGTGATATGGAGATTGCCAGCGGTGATGGGGCGTTTGCCCATCATCTCAACAATGTTGAGGGATCCTGCGACGGTAGGCCGCATCGCCATGGCTGAGCCGGGACGAAAGATGGAAAGTGATCCGGTGCTGGTTCTCTCTGGACTGGAGCTGAGAGCTTCGGATGAGCCATTATCAGGGGTGCCTTTGCTGGCATCGTCTTCGGCTTTGCTGCTAGGTGTTCGGGTGGTGGCCATGAGGATCCCTCCTGAGAGGAAATGATATCTGTTACGTTCATTATTTATTAAGAATGTCTCCAAGTCCACACAGCTTTTGGTTCAGACCGACCGGATCCCTGCTTTTAGAAAAAACTTTGGGACAAGGCTTGACAATATCCTGGCAGATCGGGTAGATTTAGTT
>JBHJNR010000096.1:0-11178 GCA_050330615.1 Cyanophyceae cyanobacterium | reverse complement strand
CCATCAGCCCCTAGCAGTGTCACTGTCATCAAGGATGCGAGTGGCCGCTATTTTGCCAGCTTCGTCTGTGAAGTAGAACCTGAAATTCTGGAGGGTGGGGCTGAATCGGTGGGGGTGGACTTAGGTATCACCACCTTTGCCACACTCAGTACAGGAGAGAAGATAGTCGCGCCTAAGCCACTGAAAAAGAGGCTGCAGCTTGGCGGGAGTCTCTCGGAGTTTCAGATGAACTGACCCAAATGACCAGTTGGTGCGGTCTAGACTCAATGTCCAAGGCTGTGGGATCTGCCTCCAACTGACGACGGCTCGGGAAATAGCATCAAAATCCACGGCAAAGCCTCGAAAGAAGCGGGTCAGCCGTTTGTGGCTAGAGGCACTCTGAGCCTGATTGGCAAAAACAGAGGCCAGCTTGTCCAGGTTAACGGTTTCTACCCGAAATAAGGCCACGAGGAAGAGTGCCAGGAAGGTCAATCGAGCGCCATGCCAAGGTAGATGAGGGCGAAGGGCGGCTTGAATTCGGATAATCTCATCATGAGGAGGTGGATGCTGGGGTGTGGCAATTTTTATCTCACCTCCTCACCCCTGACCTTGTCAAATCCCCTCCAACACTAGCTTTCTATACTCCCCGTCATTTTTTGTCCCTGTACCTTGAGCCATCGCAACCAGCGCATTCGTCCATTCCCCACAAGCTTGGGTATCCGTCAAGTGGGGTACTCATCCCGCAGCAAGTTTAGCGGAACCGGGGTAAAGATGGATCCCTGATCAAGGCTGCCAAAGACGCGACAGCGCCGGGATCCCCAGCGGTGGGCATAGAGGGCGATGTAGGCACACATGACCGCATCCACCTGATCTTCATAATCCTTGAGTCGTTTGCCTTTGAGCTGGGTCACATCTTGGGCCAAGAGAGCATCGGTGCCGCTTAGCCAGGGATCCCCGTTGTTTAACCCCCGCAAATAGCTCTGGTACTGCCCCCAGGCGATCTGGCGAGTGGCTAAATCCCGGTTGGGTCGAGCTTTGTAGGGCAAGATTTTGTCGAGGCCAAAGATTGCCACCGTGGCGGGATGGGGAAACACCTCCACCACACCGCTGGATCCCGGCTCAAAGTGGGTGAGATAAGGGATCCCCATCTCTGCCAGAGCTGCCACCAGTGCCTCGCCTCGGACAACCCCCTCTCGCATCAATAGGGTACGGTTGGCGGGATGTGCCCCGGCATGAAAACGGCGAAAGACTTGGCTGATCTCCGCTTCAGCGGGTCGTCGCCCGGTCAGATTGGGCACCCGCAACGGCGCATCTACCGCCACCCACGTCTGGGATCCCTGGTGTTTTTGGATGTAGGACACGATTGAGGCATCGCTGTCCAGCAGATCCACATCCACCAGATGGCCGCCTAAGGTATCTTGGCTAGACCCTGACTCAATCACCGCAGCGCCACTACGGTTGCGAGCAGACCAGGCCAGATCGAGGCCGATATAGTTAGTCATTGAGAAATGTTTGGCAGAAATTCAAACAGAGAGAAAATCATTGATTGACCTACAATTTATTTTATGGCATCGTGGGTTTACATATTGTAAGAGAGGTTGGATTAAAATGCCGTCAAGGAAGATCAATCAATCCAACCCTACTTCTCAATCTAACAAAAAATTAATCAAGTCAAACAAGATAAGTCATCATGAATTGACTTTTCCGGTGGTTGGCATTGGGGCGTCAGCAGGGGGTCTGGCGGCTTTTACGGAACTACTTCAGCATTTACCCCCAAACACGGGAATGGCCTTTATATTGGTACAGCATTTAGCTGCTTATCATACCAGTGCCCTCAGTGAAATTTTGACACGAACTACTGAGATGGCAGTGCAAGAGGTGGAAAATGACATGCCGATTGCCCCCAATCATGTCTATGTAATTCCACCCAATACTTCGATGAAATTGGAGAATAGCGTACTGATCTTGGAGCCTCGTCTGCCCAACAGATCGAAAGTGATGGTCATCGATACGCTGTTTGAGTCAATAGCCGCCGAATGTAAAAACAAAGCCATTGCTATCGTGTTATCGGGTAGTAATGCCGATGGCACCTTGGGTTTAGCTGCCATCAAAGAAGCTGGCGGCATCAGTATTGCCCAGGATCCCGTGGGGTGCGAGTTTAGCATCATGCCCCAAAGTGCCATCTCTAGTGGCTATGTGGATTTTATTTTGCCCGTGGCAGACATTGCCGCACAATTATTGGAAATCAGCAAGCATCCCTATCTGGACTTAACTTCATCAGAAGATCCCAAGGCAAAGGAAAATGAGCAAGCTCTGCTAGAGCTATTTGCGTTATTAAAAGATGCGATGGGGGTGGATTTTAGCAATTACAAACGAGGCACCCTGATTCGTCGGATCATGCGGCGGATGGCCTTGCATAACACGAATAGTTTGGCGGACTATTTGTTGTATGTCCAAGAGCATGCCAGTGAAGTTGAGATTCTCTATCACGATATTTTGATTAGTGTGACTCACTTCTTTCGAGATCCTGGATCGTTTGACGCCCTCAAAACAAAAGTCTTCCCCAATATTCTGGCAGCCAAGCTCCCGGACAGTTCGATTCGTATTTGGGTTACGGCTTGCTCCACTGGCGAAGAGGCTTATACCATTGCCATGAGCCTACTGGAGTTTTTGGGAGACCAGGGATCCCTGCCCAATATCCAGATTTTTGCCACCGATATCAG
This sequence comes from Cyanophyceae cyanobacterium, assembly GCA_050330615.1. GTDB lineage: Bacteria > Cyanobacteriota > Cyanobacteriia > Thermostichales > Thermostichaceae > JAAUUM01. Next base: position 8,476 of record JBHJNR010000096.1, on the reverse strand, counting down.
CGAAGTGGCCATTGCCCATGCCCGCACCGGCATCTACCCCGTCAGCATCGAAGCCAATGTCTCCCCAGAGAGGTTACGGCGATTTTTTGTGCTGGTTGAGGGTGGCTATCAGATTGGTAAGTGCGTGCGAGAACTCTGTGTCTTTGCCAGTCAAGATATGATCAGTGATCCTCCTTTTTCTCAATTAGATCTGATCACTTGTCGCAATGTGTTGATCTATATGGAGCCTATTCTCCAAAAGAGAGTAATTCCTGTCTTTCACTATGCCCTCAAATCCACTGGATTTTTGATGTTGGGCACCTCAGAAAGTATTGGAGACTATAGCGAACTATTTATTGTTGCTGACAAGAAGTTTCGGATCTATACCCGCAAGATGGGTATTCCTCGCCTCAATATTGAGTTTTTTTCCCGGAGTTCCCAAGTCGAATCTAGGTTTACGCCTCCCCGCTCAGGCCAGGTGCAATGGACTGATTCGGATCTCGAAAAAGCTGCCGACAAAATCGTCGTTCAGCACTACGCCCCAGCCGGGGTGATCATCAATCAGGATCTGGAAGTCATCCATTTTCGAGGACAACTCGGCTTCTTTTTGGAACCAACTCCTGGCAAGGCCACCCTTAATTTGCTCAAGATAGTTCGGCCGCAATTGGCTCTAGAGCTGCGGTCGGCAATCCATCAGGCGATGCAGGCAGATGCAGTCGGTAAGGGAGAGATCAGCCTGCAACTGGGGGAGAAATGGCGCACCATCCAAATCAATGTCATCCCCTTTCAGGTCCCCACCCAGGCGTCTGACCCAGCCGCAACCCAACAGCCTGACCGGGATCCCTATTTTTTGGTGCTGTTTCAGGATCGGGAGATTGATCTGCCAAGCGATGGTGACATCCTGGCCCGTAACCCGACTAACGAAAGTCAAGCCAGCAAAGAGAGCCTAGAGATTGCCCGTCTATCGCAAGAACTGGCCAGTAATAAAGAGTATCTGGAATCGATTATCAACTCTTTGGAGGCCAGCAACCAAAACCTCAAGGTGGCCAATGAGGAGGTCTTATCGAGTAACGAAGAACTGCAAAGCACCAATGAAGAACTGGAAACCGCCAAAGAGGAGATCCAGGCCACCAACGAAGAACTCAATACCATTAATGAAGAACTGCGCAGCCGCAATGTGCAACTCAACCAAGTCAATAATGATCTGACCAATCTAATCAGCAGCGTCAATATCCCCATTTTGATTTTGAGTGGTGATCTGCGGATTCGGCGGTTTACCCCGTTAGCAGAACAACTGTTCAACCTGATTCCTGGCGATATGGGCAGACCGTTTAGCCATATCCAACACAACATCGAGATCTCCAATCTAGCTGTCATCACCGCTCGGGTGATTGATACCCTCAATACCTTTCAGAAAGAGGTGACCGATGCGGATGGCCGCTGGTATAGCTTGCGAATTCGCCCCTACAAAACCACTGACAATCAAATTGATGGGGCCGTCATTAGCTTGATCGATATTGATGAAATGAAGCGTAATTTAGTGCTATTGGAGGAGTCACGAAACTATGCCAATGCCATTGTCGAGACCGTGCCGATCCCGCTGGCAGTGCTCAACCAGGATCTGCAAATTATCACCAGCAATCGAGCCTTTCAAAACACCTTTATGATCAATCGGCCTAGCGATGGAAAAAGGCTGTTTGAGGTGCTACCCGAGGGATCCAAGATTATCCCCCTCCGCAAACAACTCGACGGGGTTCTGACACATCAAGATACCATCAGCAATTATGAGATTGCCGGAGTGATCCCATCCTTGGGCCAACGAACACTGATGTTAAATGCCTGCCATGTGGACGGTCTAGACTCAATGGTTCTGCTGGCTCTAGAGGACATCACCATCCGCAAACAAGCAGAACAGGTGATGGCCGATGACTACAATCAAAAGCTGCAACACCAGATTCAAGAACTGCAACGCCTCAACCAGCTCAAAGACGATTTTCTCAGTACGATCTCTCACGAATTGAGAACCCCGCTCACCAACATCCGCATGGCGGCACAAATGTTAGGGGTCAGCTTAGATAATCTTGATTCCCGATCAGGAAAACTGCACCCGCCTCATTATTATCTCAACATTCTCAAGGAAGAATGCAAACGAGAGATCAGCCTGATCAATGATTTGTTAGAGCTGGCCTTTTTGGAATCCGAGATCAACTCACCAACACCCTTTGTCCAGATTAACTTTCAATCCCGGATCCCGGATATGATCGAGCCTTTTGAATCCAGAATCCAAGAGCATCAGCAAAAGTTTGTGCTTAAGTTACCCTCCGATCTGCCTCCATTGATATCTGATCTGCACATGGTAGAGCGTATCTTGCGAGAATTGCTGCATAACGCCTGCAAGTACACCCCTTTTGGCGAGACGATTCGACTAGAGTTTGTGTCTCTAACCTCAACCAACGGGGATCCCAGCCTTCAGATCACCGTCTACAATTCTGGCATTGAGATTCCTGCCGCCGAGCTACCTCATATCTTTGACAAGTTTTACCGGATCCCCAGTCATGACCCCTGGATGCAGGGTGGGACGGGCTTGGGGCTAGCTCTAGTCAAGAGCATGGTCAACCAACTCAAAGGCACCATCGAAGCCAGTAGCAGCAATGGAGAGACTTGCTTTCAGCTGACTTTCCCCTTGGGTGCCTGACCCCCATTCGTTGACCTCTTTTCACCAAGACCTCTTTTCACCGATCAAGCATCGGGATCCCTTTCGCGATCCTCAGATCCTGCTGTTCAGATCACCTCTATCCATCTCTGGCACACGAGGGATCCCTTTCTGTGCCAGGTTCCATAACAGGCAAATCCTGCATTAGTTGTACTCAGGGTTAGGCAGTTGATTGACAGGCCGAGACGCCGGGACTAGACTCATCTACATATTCAACTTTTTGAATAACTAACGAGCATACTCAAAAAAATGACTATCTAACCCACAAGGCGGCTGACATGGAACCAGAACAAGACGGGATCCCGGCCTCACCGGGCAGATGGACGCCAAGAACCGCAGCCTGGGTGCTCCTGATCGTGGGATTGGGAACGGGGGCTGCATTGCGGTGGTTGCCCCCCTCAGAAGCCACCAATCAGGAACCGACCGAGGCAGCCATCCAGGTTTTGCCCGTCAGCACCTTGGTGGTGGATCCCGTCACCAGCTACGACGTCAGTCGGGCCTATACCGGCGAACTCCAGGCCCGGCGCAGCAGTGAATTGGGCTTTGAACGGGGAGGTGAGGTGGTGCAGATCACCGTCACCGAAGGCATGGCCGTCCCAGCCGGAGCGCCGTTGGCCTTTCTCGATACCCGCACCCTCCAGACAGAACGGGCCGGGATCCTGGCTCAACGGGCCACCGCCCAAGCCCAACTGCAAGAGCTACAAGCTGGCCCCCGCCAAGAAACCATCGCCGCCGCCATCGCCGTCGTAGAGGATAGTCGCCAACAACTGGAGCTGGCCCAGCTATCCCGACAACGGCGCGAGGATCTGTATCGTGAGGGGGCGATCTCGCGGCAAGATCTCGATGAAGTCACCTATCAGGTGGGATCCCTGCAAGCCCGCCTCACCGCCGCCCAGCAACAGCAGCAAGAGCTCCAAACCGGCACCCGACCAGAGCAGATCGCCGCTCAACAGGCCCGTGTTCAACAACTGGAGGCTCAGTTGGCCAGCCTGGATGTGGCCCTCAGCAAGAGCATCCTCTATGCCCCGTTTGCCGGACAGGTGGCCGTGCGCCATGTGGACGAAGGCACGGTGGTGGGATCCTCTCAGCCGTTACTGAGACTGGTGGAGAGTGGAGCGTGGGAGGCCCGCATCGGTGTGCCCCCCGATCTGGTGCCTGCGGTGGGATCCCTGCAAACCATTGAGGTGGGATCCCAGCGTTTTGATGCAGAGGTGCTGGCGATTTTGCCAGAGGTGGATCCGGTCAGTCGCACGGTGACGGTGTTGTTGGCGGTAGCTGCCGAAGGCATGACCTCAGGGCAAACGGCGCGTCTCACGCTAACCGAGAGGATCCCAAGCCAGGGGTTTTGGCTCCCCACAGCGGCTTTGGTGCCAGGGATCCGGGGGTTGTGGACGGTTTATACGGTCTCCCCCACAGACCTAGAAGCAGGACAGGCTAAGGTGCAGCGGCAGGAGGTGGAGATCTTGCACACCGAGACGGAGCAGGTGTTGGTGCGGGGCACCTTACAGCCCGGAGATCGAGTCATTGCCGAGGGATCCCAGCGGTTAGTCTCTGGCCAGCGGGTGACGGTGCAGCCTTGAGTATTATCGCGAATCTCCCCCTTTGGAATCAGGGATCCCCATCATGTCAAACCTGTTTTTTCGCAATGTTCAGCTGCTGATTTTGACGCTGGTGGTGATGCTGGTCTGGGGTCTGAGCTCCTTTTTTGCCTTGCCCCGGCTAGAGGATCCCGAACTTACCCCTCGCACGGCCACCGTGATCACCCTGTTGGCCGGAGCCAGTCCGCAACGGATCGAGACCTTGGTGACGGATCCCATCGAACAAGAATTACGGGATTTAGAAGAGATCGACATCCTCACCTCCACCAGCCGCCTTGGCATCTCGGTGATTCAGGTGGACTTAAAGGAAACCGTGGCCAATGTGGATGCCGCTTGGTCGCGGGTGCGGGACAAAGCCTCGGATGCCATTCCCAGCTTGCCCCCCGCAGCCTCGGAACCAGAGGTGGAGATCGCTACTATCTCGGCCAATGCCCTGATCGCCGGAGTGGTCTGGGATCTACCAGGGGATCCCAACTATGGGTTGTTGAGTCGGCTAGCGGAGTCACTCCAAGAAGACCTGCGCCGGATCCCTGGCACCAAGGCAGTAGAACGGTTTGGAGCCGCCGATGAAGAGATCCGAGTGGAGGTGGATCCCGTTCGGCTCAGCGCGTTGGGATTGACCCCTCAGTCGGTGGCCAGCCAACTTGAGGCCAGCGATGCGCGGGTTTCAGCAGGGCAAGTGCGAGGTTTTGACAATCAACTGTTGCTAGAGATCCAAGGGGAACTGGACTCCCTCGACCGGATCCGCCGCACCCCGATCCAACTGGGATCCCAGGGACAGGTGGCCTATGTGGGAGATATCGCCCAGGTCAGCCGAGGCATCCGTGAACCTCTAGCCGCCAAAGCCCTGTTGGATGGCAAGGTGGCTGTTGTGGTATCGGCTCAAGTGGAGTCACAAGAACGGGTGGACGAGTGGGCCGTCAGGGCTCGGGCCACCTTGCAAGCTTTTCAAGATCGTCTCCCCTCCGGCATCCGCCTGCAACTGGTGCTGGAGCAGAGCCGCTATGTCCAGTCTCGTCTGCAAACGGTGCTGGGCAATTTGCTGCTGGGGGCTGGATTGGTGATTGGGGTGACGCTGGTGATCATGGGCTGGCGGTCGTCCCTAATTGTGGGATTGGCCTTGCCGCTCTCCTGCCTGCTGGTGTTTGGCAGCATGAACCTGATGGGGATCCCGTTGCACCAAATCTCAATCACGGGCCTGATCATCGCCCTGGGGCTGTTGATCGACAATGCCATCATCATGGTGGACGAGGTGCAGAGTCGCCTCCGGGCTGGACTAGAGGGATCCCAGGCGGTCGGGCAGACGGTGCATCACATGGCGGTGCCACTCCTGGGATCCACCCTGACCACGGTTTTAGCCTTTTTGCCCATTGCCCTGGCTCCGGGGGCGGTCGGAGAGTTTACCGGCACCATTGGCACCACCGTCATCTTGGCCCTCACCAGTTCTTTGCTGCTCTCGTTGACGGTGATTCCCGCTTTGGTGGGTCGGCTGGGCAATCTGGGCACTGGGGCGGGATCCCAGTGGTGGCAGCGGGGCTGGCACTCCCCCCGGCTGGGTCGGCTCTATGACCGCTCTCTATTGGCCATCTTCCACCGTCCTTTTATGGGGATCCTGGTGGGGTTGGTGCTGCCGATCATGGGGTTTGCCGTCGCCCCTCAGTTGCCCCAACAGTTTTTCCCTCCAGCAGGGCGAGATCAGTTCTACATCGAACTGCGCCTGCCGATTCAAGCCTCCTTAGCCGCCACCGAAGCCGTGGTAACTGAGGCCCAAGGTCTGATCGTGGCTCATCCTGAGGTCACGCAGATCAGTTGGTTTCTGGGGGAGGCAGCTCCTCGCTTTTATTACAACGTCCTGGGTGGTCAACAAAACTCCCCCAACTATGCCCAGGCATTGGTGCAACTGAATCAAGCCGCCGATGCTGAGCTGATTCGGACTGTGCAACAGGAATTAGATGGATCCCTGCCCACGGCTCAAGTCTTGGTGCGGCAACTGGAACAAGGCCCCCCTTTTGAAGCTCCGATTGAGTTGCGGCTGTATGGCCCTGACCTAGAGCAGCTCCGGCAACTGGGGGATCAAGTGCGGGGCATCCTCAGTCAAACTCCGCAAGTCTTGCACACCCGCGCCACCCTGAGCGAGGCGTTGCCCAAACTCGGCCTGACCTTGGATGAAGCAGAAGCCCGCCGAGTGAATCTGAGTCCCGCCGCTGTGGCCCGCCAATTGGATGTCTATCTGGAGGGGATGACAGGCGGTTCGATCCTGGAGGACAACGAAGAATTGCCCGTGCGAGTGCGGGTGAATGATGGGATCCGCTCCCAAGTCGATCAGCTGGGATCCCTGGATCTGGTGGGCCAGCAGCGGGTACCCCTCTCCAGCCTGGGGCAGGTGAGCCTGATCGCCGAACAAGCGGTGATCGCCCGCCGTCAGGGGCAACGGGTCAATACGATCCAGGGGTTCACCCCCGCTGGGATCCTCCCCTCTCAGGTGTTGGCGGACTTTCTCGAAAGGCTGGAGCAGAGCCAGGTCAGCCTACCGCCGGATTACCGCTTTGAGTTTGGCGGTGAAGCGGATGCACGAGGATCCTCGGTGGCCAATCTGCTCTCAACCGTGGGGGTACTGTCGGTGCTGATGCTGGCCACCTTGGTGCTGTCCTTTAATTCTTTTGCCTCAGCCGGGATCATTCTGGTCATTGCCGGATGTGCGGCGGGCTTGGGGCTGGGATCCCTGTATGTGTCGGGCTACCCGTTTGGCTTCACTGCGATCTTGGGCACGTTGGGCTTGGTGGGCTTGGCGATCAACGACTCGATTGTGGTGCTGTCAGCCTTGCGAGACCATCCGTTGGCCCGTTGGGGGGATGCTGTGGCGGTGGCTCAGGTGGTGGGCCGCTCCACTCGGCATGTGGTGGCGACAACGTTGACCACCTTGGTGGGGTTCACGCCGCTGTTATTTGATGCCACAGGCTTCTGGCCGCCATTGGCCATCTGCATTGCCGGGGGATTGGGGGGGACGACCATCTTGGCTCTGTATGCGGTGCCCAGTGCCCATCTAGTCTTAAATCGCCCAGGGAGAAGGATCCCGTCTAGTGGCAAAAGGGATCCCAGATGGGTTGAGCAAGATCGCGTCAGTCCCCCGCCTACAGAGTCACGGGAAGTAGAGCGAGCGGAATTGGAGTACCACCCCTAGTAAGGGGACGACAAACCGCCAACCCAACGGCTGGGATTTCTTGGCCCTTGGTGTACTCTTTCAGCTTTTCAATAAGCGCGCGCCCAGAAGAGGCGACATAATTGATCCTTGCATTGTAGGAATGCATATCACGGCTGGCGGTTTACCGGACGGAGATGATATTTGGATATAGACAAGAGCTCATATTCATTTCTCTGCTTCTGTAAATGGTGAGCAAATATCTATCAAACAACCATTTGGATCAACAGTTAAGAATCGACGCTGCCCATAAAATTCGTTTCTGAGTTCTTGAACGATGCGAAGCCCCATAGTTACTGCTTTTTCGTAGATCAGATCAACTTCGGGAACCACAAACGTCACATACATGCCTGATGGAGCGGTTTGATACTCTTGGGGCACCAGGCTATGACTGCGAAGAATAAGTCCAAACTCTAGTTCTTGATTAGACGGACTTCGAAGTTGAACATACCAATCACTGTCATAACTCACCTCAAAACCAAGCAAAGCTACATAAAAATCTCGGCTTTCAGCAAGTTGATCAGAGCAGATGTTGGTAAGAATGCGGCTACAGCTCATAACTATCCCTAAAGGCTGCTTGGAGTCGCTGGCTCGTAGATGACTGAGGAAAGTTCATCATACGTTGATTGCGGACTGTGGCCGACCCCACAACTCAAGACGCAGACGCTCGCTCGCCTGGACGGCATCATTCGCAGCCTCAGGGTCACGAAACATCATGAGTGCCGAGTCCTTATCTGAACAAGGGGCTTCAGCCTCTTGTCTGAGCTTCCCAATAGTAAACAGCTCTCCGCCAAGGAGCACTAGAGACCAGCTCAAGGGATCCCTATTTGATGCGGAAACCCAGCTTTAGACCTCAGGGATCCATCTGTGAGCCTTGGGAATGGGATACAACCCCCGTCCTTCTAGGACGGCTTTTCTTCTTGTAGCCTATCAATCCAATCCTCTATCATCTGCGTCATGGTTTTCTGCCTCTGCTGGGCAATCCGC
>JBHJNR010000095.1:0-4344 GCA_050330615.1 Cyanophyceae cyanobacterium | reverse complement strand
CTCTCTACCTTGACCTCAACGGAGAGCACAAACTGCACGTAGTACCCATCAGCCCGTCTGAGCAGTCTGACCCGCTTGATGGCATCTTTTGGATAGAACGCCAAATCGTAGGTGCCAATCAGTCGTAGCTCTCCAATGCCAAACCCATCGGTAAACTTGATGTGTTTAGGATCCAAAAGCTTCCAGCCGCTTGTTTTGTATTCATTCGCGTTTGGGGCATTGAACCCCAAACGCTCACCGCTTATCCATCCCCAATCCGCTTCGCTGTAGACCGCAGGTCGTTCCTGATTGGGGTCTTTCAGCGGGCCGATAAACTGGGATCGTAGAGTGTTTATGGCGTTTGTTTTCTTGAAGCGAATGAGTGAAAATACTTAGCATTTATCAAGTCAGTCGTGACTATATCAATGCTCATGAACAGATGTGAAGATATCGAAACAAACGGTTAGGTTTCGAGACTTCTTTTTGTTAGGCTCATAAATAAGAGCAGAAGCGAGTAAGCGAAACTCAGTTTCCATTTAATACTTCGAGATTTAATGAGAGCCTGAGAATCCTTGCTAATTGCTTGTCTGGCCGTTCAGGTCTGGCTGTTTAGTTTAATCACTGTTGCCTTTTGATTTTTGTGATTCGCTCTTTGTCGCTAAAACCTCACCATTTCAATCTTTCATGATGTTTGATGAGTTGACCCAGGCATTTTGCTTGATAGCTTCGGCGAACATGATTCTCCAAACGTAGTTTTGTGATCGTGATCTTTTTTATATCTCACACTTAATGATGGTGCAATTCCTAGGAGTGTTCGACTCTAGCTCTACTAAGTCTGAATCGGACTCCCTATAGATGACTAATTTCAGCCCCTCTGTCAATCATTGATCCAGGCTTAGATCGACTTTGCCCCTTTACTCCCTTTCCATTCCCCGGAGATTAGCCATGGAAGCCCAACTACTCAACATCATCGAATATCTCGCCCTCGGAGAACTAGAGTCACGGATTGGGGTGGACTATCCCCATCAACAGATTTTTTATCAGCCTGAGGATCGGCAAGCCATCCTACAAAATGTTCTGAACCGGATGCCACCAGTCTATATGTGGGTCAGCCCTCAAGACTGCCCGAATTTGAGCCAACTGCCTCCAGCAGAAAGAAGCCATCTCCAGTCAGTGGTTGAGCAAGAACTCCAACGCCGTCTGTGTGAGAGTGGTGACGCTCCTTGCTTACTCCCTGGATTGATGACCGATATCTTTTACTAAATGGCAGTTGGATCTAGCCTGATCCCAGTCACAACACTCTGGTTTACCATCATTTGCCTTCTTCGGGATCCTGGCAACCAGATAGGGATCTCAACTGGGGGTGAACATAGCAAGCCTTAGTCTCAATAGTCTCTAGCCCTTGAAGTCTGATTCTTTTGGGGCTTTTTTCTCGGTAGATGGTCATGCCCAGGGGTGTTTGAAAGAAACCTCATCCATCAACTGTTAGAGGGCACCCACAGGAATTAGGTCATACGTTAGGTTGGAGATACAGACCCATCTGTCTAGGGCTAGCCCACGGGATCCCCCTAGACTGTTACCCCTTGGCAGGAGAGATGCCCACGATGCCCAGACAACCCCAGCGACGAGTGAGAACCCAACAGGTTAGGCAACAGGCTGATAGGCTATGGATTGGGCTGACTCAGGCGTGGAGACAAGCAGTGGTGCTCAGTCGTCCTGTCACCCAGGATATTTTGGCGGATGTCAAGAAAGGCATCCTCTGGTCTGATCGCAAGATGAATGACTGGTTGCAGGGACGCACCACCCGCAGCAATCGCAATTTAATCAAGACCTGCATCCGGGTAGGTATTGCCATCGTTGCTTTGCTTTTTGTCCAGGTGACGGTGCTGGTGTTGGTGGCTCTTGTGATTGGGTTGGGGATCAAATCGGTGGTTCGGTTGAATCAATTACCCACGGTTAATGACGAAAGATATGACGACTATCAGGATCCTTAATTAACTCGGCAAAGGTTAATAAGAAAAATTGGTAAAAGAGAAAACTATTCTTCTTTTTCGAGTTTTGCAAGAGCAAATCAATTATTATGCCAACTCCACCAGGAAGTCTTGATCATAAATATAGACTATTTGGCGCAATTTCTGCCGTCGTCAATTCATACAATAAATAAAACTCATAACTGCTATGGTGATTACATAAGCAGTCTTTTTCAGCCAAATTGTTCTAGCTGCTGCTATCAATAGCAGGAATTAGAGGAAAAGATTTGAATTTGTCTAGTCGTCATATTTTTAAGCAATGCTTGTAAGATCTCCCTCCCTGTCAAACAATTTAGAAGACAGCTTGTTAAGGCATTTGAGATTTTCCATGGCATCTTGCTACTGCTTTTGATCGAACAGGCTAGTAGTTGATACTAGTCCTTTCCAACTCCTTCCTGATTTTCCAGTTGGGTTGTATTTCATTGTCTTGTCTTTTTCTCGCTACTCAAGGAATTTATGACGAATCCCCGTTCCACTGAAACTCAATCTGATGCCCTCAATACCCCTGAAAACCAGGGATCCCTGGCTCGAACCAGTGCAAGCGAGGCCAACTATCGAGAAGGTTATTTGCATGGGCGTACCTCAGAATCCCAACAGGAAGATGCTCGAAATCTTCGGGGCCAAGCCAATGCTATTCATACAACCAATGTCGAAAGTCAGTTAGATCGGAATATCTCTTTTCATGACAGAGAGCTATTTACCGTTAGGTAGGTTAGACAAGGGGCTTAAACCCCTTATTCGTAGTTAGTAAACTTACGCCGCCGAGTCATAGAGGCAGGATGACTATCGATGGTCGTCATATCTGCTTTCTTTGATATCCCCTCAGATTCGCTATACTCACTTGGGACTTTACCAACGGATTCTTTATGCGTTTGCGGGCCACCCCCTTCACGGTGCATAAGCGTGTTGCCCTCACCATTAGCCGAGGCAGCCAAGCTGAAAATCCGGTGGTGGGGGTGCAGATCGACCACAACGGGATCCAGGGTTGGGGGGAAGCGTGCCCCTTTGCCATTGCGGAGCCGCCCCAGACTCTAGAGGATATCTTGACGGCCATTCGTGAGTTGATCCCCGTGATGGCAGCCTTCACGCCGTGGGATCGCCAAGCGATAGAAGCAGAATGGCAACGGTTAGGGATCCCATCAGCCGTGCGGGCGGCGGTGGATATGGCCCTGCATGATTGGATGGGTAAAAAAGTTGGACAACCACTCTGGCGATTGTGGGGATTGGATCCCAAGCGTGCCCCTGTGACCACAGTCACCATCGGGATCCTGCCGCCGGAGCAGGCTCAAGAGCGGGCCCAACAGTGGATCGAGCAGGTGCAGCCCCACGCCTTCAAGGTCAAGATGGGCAATCCAGATGGGATCCGGGCGGATCAAGCGATGTTGATCGCCCTGCAAGAAATCTTGCCCTCGGGATCCCTGATCACTGTCGATGCCAATGGGGGCTGGACGCTGGAGGAAAGTTTGCATATGTGCAACTGGCTGGCAGGGCAAGGGGTGGCCTGTGTCGAACAGCCACTAGAGCGAGGGCGGGAGCAAGAATTGGTGGCCCTGTGGCACCAATCGCCTATTCCCATTTTGGCGGACGAGAGTTGTCTGACGAACAGTGATATTCCAGCTCTGGTCGGGCATGTGCATGGCATCAACATCAAGTTGATGAAATGTGGTGGACTGAGTGAAGCTCTGCGCATGATCCATACGGCTCGTGCCCACGGGATGCAGGTGATGTTGGGATGCTATGGCAATACCTCTCTAGCCAACACTGCAGCGGCTCACCTGGGATCCCTGGTGGATTACCTGGATCTCGATAGTCAACTCAACCTGTTGGATGATCCCTTTATCGGGGCTCTTCCGGTAGAGGGACGCTTAATGCCTTCTGACCTGCCTGGATTAGGGGTTCGCCGCCGCCCAGAAACCCAGAGCATGGGATGAATGAGCCCATAAGCTTATTCCATCTAAGGTTCGTATCCGCCGGACACCTCAGATGCCAACTGAAAGCTAGTAAGTATGTAGGCGCAATTACTTTTAAGACAAGGGGATCGGAGTTAGGCCCTGTAAACAAAGTATTTAACGATGATTAACCTATGGGTTACGGGTTTAAGAGATCTATTCCTCCAACTCAACCATACTGGTGTTCAGTGTAGTTTGTCTTCATTTTTCAAAACTTGTTGCAGCCGAGGCTTGCAAGCTATCAACCGACTCTTTTAGAGATTGTACCTAGTGGTCTGTCAAGATAAGCTTTTAGGATAGAGGGCGTGTAGTTTAGCTCGGGCATCGTGGATGTTGAACTGCCATAGAACTCCCCTCTGACGAGCATTGGTAGCTTGTTCCCAGGC
>JBHJNR010000094.1:0-7827 GCA_050330615.1 Cyanophyceae cyanobacterium | reverse complement strand
CCTAACCGAGGGCAAGGTGGGGGTGTTGCATGGGGCCATGAGCTATGTGTTGCAAGACGATGAGGGCCAGGTGCTAGAGGCTCACTCCATCAGCGCCGGTCTGGACTATCCCGGAGTGGGGCCAGAGCATTGCTATCTCAAGGACACCGGTCGGGCCGAGTATTACAGCATCACCGATAGCGAGGCCATTGATGCCTTTTTAGAAGTAGCCCGACTGGAGGGCATCATCCCCGCACTGGAAACCTCCCACGCCTTTGCCTATCTGAAAACCTTGGTGCCCCAGTTGGATCCCAGTCAGCGGATCGTGATCAACTGTTCCGGGCGCGGCGACAAAGATCTCAACACGGTGTTGGGCTTTTTGCAGGCACGCGGGCAGAGTCTGACTTGAGCGGTTCTGGCCTGAGCAGTTCTGGCCTAAGCGGCTACCGCCCCCCTATGCCCTAATTACCTCCCAGCCAAAATTGAATAGCCAAAATCAAAAAGTCGGTATCTAGGGGGAATACCTCATTGGGATCTCTGTTGCTATCATCGGCTAGGTTATTCTCAAGTTGTTTTTGAAGTCTTGTTTTCAAGATGTCAGCAGCAGCTTGATCTGAGATAGTTCTTGCTAAAACATCACTTATCACCGCTTGCACTCGTCACCGACTGCTGACCTTACCTGAGCTTGATCAGTGAATCCCATCCCCTCGTCTGTTGATCCATCAGCCTCCGATCCTTCATCCTCTCCTGCTGTGACTCAGCCCCCTTCTCCCCTCTCTAGTGCTGCCGAGCCAGAGCAGTCTCCCCTGCGGATGCAACCGATTCCGCCGCCGGGAGAGCCCTTGCAATATCGTGCCATTGGTCTGATCAAGGGGCGCTATCAGCCCTCTGAGGAGATGTTTAACCGAGGGATCCTTCACACCCCAGATGGCGTTGAGCTGGGTACGGTGTTGTTGGGTCGGGTTAAGCACTTGATCAATAAGCATTTGGATCTAGAGCAGCCCTACCTCTGGGTAGTCTATCCCCGGACACCGGACAAGAACTTTGGCCTGCAGCTACAAATCATGGGGGTCTGGGATCCTGAGGCTATGAATCAGCCGCCACCGCCGGAGGATGCCCCCGATCCGCTGCCGGATACCTTCTCAATTCGAGGAGAGGTGATCTTTCAGTCAGCCGAACGGGAGTTGGTGGTGGTCAAGATCCGCCAAGCCAAGCCCAAGGATCCCCGTGGCAAAACCGCCTCTTTCAAGCTGGAATTGGCCGGATCCCTGCCCGAAAAAGGAGTGGGATCCTTTTGGGACTTACAGGTGGTTCGACAGGGCACCACCCTGATGATTCAGTCAGCTGAGTTTGTGGCCACCCTGCCCAAAGTTCCGTTCCGGCCTCGCGGTGGCAAATTTGACAGAAATCGGGGATCCTCGGTTGCCCCTGCTCCGAAGCCCTTTTCCATGAAACCCCGCAAAAAAACTGCCCCACAACCCCGCAGCGAGGGGTCCCCAGAGATCGCCCCTCCCAAGCCTCGCCCCCCGATCATCGACCGCCGCAAACCCCAGCAGCCCCCCGAATAGGCTCTTACTCTAGGCTCTAGATTACCTTCTGCTCCACCCCAAACCCAGCCATAATCAGTTGCTGAAAAGGATCCCCAGCGGGAGGGCGGTGATAGTTAAGAATCTGCCGTAGCCGCAGACGGGGAGAGATCATCCGGATCGAATCCACTGACGCCACTTGGTTATAGTGGGTGGTCATCAATAGCTCTTGGCTGCTGGGATCAAAGCGAAAGTGAGCCACAATTGGGCGATCTTCTTCATAAGCCCGATCCCGCAGATAGTCGCCTTCTAGGATGAGAGCTTCTTCATCCACAGGCAAAAACAGCATATTGAGAGACTGCGACACCACATCGCCAGCTTCGGAGATGGTATCAAAGTCCAGGTGGAAACCCAACAAACCATTAATTTCTGGCTGGGGGGGATAATTGTTATCCCTCAGAACCTTTTCCTTAAAGGGGGGGGTGAGGGTGCGGATCGTAAAGGATGTCTTGGAGCGTTCCACCACTTGGCTGGTCAGATCATGGTAGGTGCGTTCTGTTTCCCAACTCCCAATGCAATAGTCAAAAAAGGTGTGAAAACGAGTCAGAGCCGTGGTCATGCCAGTCTTGGATCCCTATTTTTGCAGAGTGATTCCTCCACAATAAAAGGTTTTGGCCTCTCACAGCAGTTGCCCAGGGATGGCTTGATTAAAATTGATATCTGACTTTTCTGGCCCCTCTCCCAGTCAGTTCTACATCAAACAACCCCGCCAGCGGACGGGGGATGGAATAGGATCTGCTGCCAAACCTAAAGCTTTGGGTTGCAATTTGGCTGCTGCGCCCCAAATGAGGATCCCAGGCTTAGCTGTTTGCGGGGGGTAGGATGGCAACAGGACTGAATCCCCAATGGGAAGGGGATGAGGTCTGGCTGAAGGTCTTGGCGATGTTTTTTGGCGATGTTTTTTGGCGATATTTGAGGGTTGAGGCATCTGTAGCCTCTTCCTTAGTCTTGAATGACGAGCAGGCTTGAATACCCCACTCAATCTAGGGACTGATCAATCCTCGTAATCGTCATCGTCGTAGCCATCATCACCAATCAGTTCATCAATATCTTCGATGTCTTCATCAACCGTGGTCTCGGTGGCAACCACCACCTCTTCGATCAAACGTCCCTGTTGGCGCAGCCAATCCAGGATGGAGACGCTACTTTTGGAGGGAACGATGGAGGCTCGCCGGTCACGGGGGTACTCGTTGAGAGAAGGGTTTTTCATAAACGAAGAGCGCAGGGATAGGACCAAGAGTGCAATTAGTCATCATATCAAACCTATCTCCTGGGATGGACAGAATCAGGCTGCTCTGGCAGCAGAGACCCAATCAACCGTGATCCCAGTCCAACCCTATGCCTCAGACTCACTCAGCTCGATAGGCCTCTTGTTGACTGATCTCAAGGCAAAAAAAACCCCCAGAAACCTGGGGGAGGAGTGGTGTGTTGAGGTGATGAATAAATTCATATTACAAGCTGAATTTCGAAAATAGGCCAAGGGATCCCTCTTGATTTGCGGCTTTGGGCATAGTTTTTGAGACATTCAAGAGATGGTTAGACACTAGCGATATCTAGTCATTCCTGAACAGAAAGAGACAATCACCACGTACAGTGTTGAAGTACTATTTTGAGTCCAGATAAACACTAGACAACGGCCATAAGGTTCAGGAGCTTAGACACTAGGCACCAGATGTGGTGTCAAGGTTAATTGGTCATACAATCTGGAAAAGTCAAAATTCTTTGACATTAGCTCCTGGATACAGCGAACTTTAGCAGTCTCATGCAGCCTGACTTGGCCAAAAACCCGCTCAATCCGCTCGATGGTGGTAAACGTGTCCAAATCCACAGAAAGGATAGGTACCTCTAGTTCTTCAGCACGGGATCGGATCCGTTCGTCCAGCGGCAACCGTCCAGTTAGGATCAAGCACAGGGTGGAGGTTTCTAGTGCCGCCAACTGAATGTCGGTGCGATCTCCCCCGGTAATCACGGCTTTGTGATCAGATTTGCGGAAGTATTTCAGCGCGGCATTGACGTTCATGGCCCCAATGGCAAAGTCTGCCACCATTAAGTCCAGTCGATCTTCACAGCAAAGGATCTCAGCTTCTAGTTGGCGGGCTAATTCTCCAACGCTGATGCTGCGGAGGATACGGTTGGAAGGCAGGATCCCCAAGACTCGGATCCCTCGAGATTCCAAAAAAGGACGCACCACCGATTCGGCTTGAGCCATCTCCTGGGGAGAGACATCATTGATCAGCACTCCTGCCAGTCGCTCCCCCAGTAGCTGATGGGCACTCAACAGGCCATCCACAATGCCAGTGGCGTGATAACGACCGATCAACAAGACTTGGGCATCCAACCCACTGGCCACTTCCCCCAGCGATAGGCCAAAGAGCTGCCCTTCTCGCAAATCGCCAGGCCCCTCCAGCACCACCAAGTCAGCAAGCGTAGTGCGACCAAACTGGCGTAATGGCTCCAGATAATCCACCTGTTGGGGCTGGGTCATTTGGGTCAACAGCGCCTCCTGGTCGAGCTGCAAAATGCTCGGGGGTTGATCGGCCACAGTCAAACCCAAAGAGTCAGCGATAAAGTCTAGATCAGGATCTGGGCCTCCAATCCTGCAATCGTCCTGAGCACACTGGCCAATGGGTTTGCCATAGGCAACCTTAAAACCCTGTTGTTGCAGATGGCTCGCTAAACCTAGGGTGGCAGCAGATTTACCGCTGTAGGGTTCGGTGGAGCCGACGAGCAAAAACTTGGACACGGGTACCCTCCTGAATGCAATCTCCTGACGGGGGGAGTGGGCCTCGGCACCCTGATGTTCATACCGTTATTCCACGGCCATCCAAGACGGATCAAACGGGGAGATCGGTGCGATAGGAATGCGGCCATCAAGCTCCGAATGGGGATTGACTGTGTGGTGTGCGACGCTAATCTACTCAGTCTAACGGTTTCTGTAACGGAGCGTTACGACTTTGCGGCAAAGGTTTACTCCTACTAATTGACGGATCATCAGAGTGGTAAAGGGATCCCTGTCTGTCATTCCAGGATCAGCATCAAGCCACAATCGAGTACACAATAGAAAGGAAATCGCACCGGGTTCCACTCTGAATCTGTGGCAGATCCTGCTCACCTTTGCTTGACGTGTTCTCATGGCTGCACCTGTCTCCCCGCTTGAGCCCGACACCCAGGACTGGCAGTCTCAGTTGATCGGCCATAACTTTCTCTTTCGGGGCTTGGATCGGACAGAGTTGAATGCCGCACTTAATCTCGATCAGCTCAGTCCCCAGCGATTCTTTTCTAACCGAACAATTTTTACTGCCTTTCAGGTCAATCATCCTCTTAAGGTGCTCTACATTGCCCTCTCGGGAGGGCCGATCACTGTTCGGAGTGCGCCGCTCGATCGGGTGATCACCATCACCTATCCCGGCAGTTGTTTTGGTATGCGCAATCTGCCCTTGGCTCATGGATCCATCACCCGGATGTTTCCCAGTGTGGTGGAAGCCTATAAAACCACCACCGTCATTGGGATCCCGATCGAAGGGATCCACTCCCTCTATCACTCCCATGAAGTCTTTCAGCAGCGCTATGACATGCTGTTTGAGCTGCGAGAAAAGTTTCAATATCACCTGCTCAATTGCAGCAGCTATCCTCCCCAGGCGGTGGCATCGATCCTAGAAGCCCTCGTCTACCAAGAGGGATCCCTGGGCACCCAACCCGGCCCTGATGGCTTCTATACCTTTGACCTCAGTGTGGATCTGATCGCCCGCGCCAGCCAGCTCAATCAACGCACCGTTGAGCAAGTGCTAAAGGGATTACGTCAGGCCAGAGTTATCCAGACCTCACAGGATGCTGAGCTGGGGGAAGATGAGATTCGCGTCATCGATCCCGATCAACTTAGTGAAGTCTACAGCTCCACCCGCAGCAAAGTGGATTGGTGGCCCCTTAAGACTTAAAGCTGTAGTCAGTCCCTGGAGAGGGCAGATCCCCTAGCATTCGCCGGCATAAAGCTACCAACTCCAAACAAGGGGCTTCAGCCCCTTGTCTAACCTGCCCAAGGATAGGGCTCACGGGAAGATAGTTCTCTTTCAAGGAGCACTAGAGCAAATGTACTGGGGCCAAAAGGCGGCAATGGTAAACTAGTAAAGGCCATCTGAGCACTTTTTACCATGCCCGAATTTGACCCATCGGTACGGATTGTCCCTACCGACCTGCAGCTCGAAATGTCTCAGTCCTATCTCGAATACGCCATGAGCGTGATCGTTGGGCGGGCTTTGCCAGACGCGCGGGATGGTCTCAAGCCGGTTCACCGGCGGATCCTGTTTGCGATGCACGAGTTGGGTCTGAGTTTTGACCGCCCTTTCCGCAAATGTGCCCGTGTGGTGGGGGATGTGATCGGTAAATATCATCCCCACGGCGATCAGGCGGTTTATGACGCTCTGGTGCGGATGGCTCAAACCTTTTCGATGCGAGAACGCCTGGTGGACGGCCACGGCAACTTTGGCTCCGTCGACAATGACCCACCGGCAGCAATGCGATATACCGAGTCCCGGTTGACCGCCTTTTGTCAGGCGGCTCTACTCCAGGATATCGACGCCAACACCGTTGACTATGGCGACAACTACGACGGATCCCAGCAAGAACCGCTGGTGCTGCCCGCTCGGATGCCCCAGTTGTTGCTGAACGGCTCCTCTGGCATTGCGGTGGGGATGGCCACCAATATCCCACCCCACAATCTGACGGAAGTCTGCGATGGCATGATTGCCCTGATCGAAAATCCTGACCTGACCAGTCTGGAGCTGATGCAGTATATCCCTGCCCCCGACTTTCCTACGGGAGGCCTGATCATGGGCCAAGCCGGGATCCGGGAAGCCTACACCACCGGACGCGGCTCTGTGATCATGCGCGGAGTGGCCGCCATCGAAACCATCGAGCAGCGGGGTCGCCCCAGTCGCGATGCCATCATCATCACCGAGCTGCCCTACCAAACCAACAAGGCCGCCCTGATCGAAAAGATCGCCGAGATGGTCAACGACAAGCGGCTGGATGGCATCTCTGATATCCGCGATGAAAGCGACCGCGATGGAATGCGGGTGGTGATCGAGCTGAAGCGGGATGCCCAACCTCAGGTGGTACTGAATAACCTATACAAACAGACCCCCGTTCAGACCAACTTTGGGGTCAATATGCTGGCCATCGTAGATGGTGAGCCCCGGATGTTGACCCTGCGGGATGCCTTGCAGGTGTTCTTGGAGTTCCGCGAAGAGGTGATCGAGCGGCGCACCCGCTACGAATTGCAAAAGTGTGAGGAACGGGATCACCTATTACAGGGCTTTTTGTTGGCCTTGGGCAACTTGGATCAAATCATCGCTCTGATCCGGGCTGCTGCTGATACCGCCAGCGCTCGCGAAGGGTTGATGACGGAGTTTGGCCTTTCTCATCCCCAGGCAGATGGCATTTTGCAGATGCAGTTGCGCCGGCTCACCGCCTTGGAAGCCGAAAAAATCCAGGCGGAGCACGAGGATCTGATGGCTCGCATCACAGATCTCCGCGACATCCTGGCCCGCCGGGAACGGGTACTGGAGATCGTCACCACCGAGTTGCAAGAGATCCGCACTCGCTTTGGCAGTCCGCGCCGCTCTCAGCTGTGTACTGACGATTCAGAACTGAATACCATCGACTTGATCGAAAACCGCGAGATGGTGGTGTTTTTGACCGAACAAGGTTACATCAAGCGGATCAGTATCGAGGAATTTAAGCTACAAGGTCGGGGCACCGGCGGTCAAAAGGGCGGCAAGGTGAAAGAGGATGATGCGGTGGAGCAATTCTTTGCCTGCCGTAGCCATGACACCATCTTGTTCTTTAGCAATCGCGGCGTCACCTACGCGGTGCGGGGTTACCAAATCCCTGAAGCCAGCCGCACGGCCCGAGGCACAGCCATCGTCCAACTGTTGCCCATCAGCCGGGAGGAACGGGTCACCTCCATGGTGCCTGTGGAGGAATTTAGCGACGACAACTATTTGGTCATGCTGACGCAGGGGGGATACATCAAAAAAACCGCCCTCTCGGCCTTCGCCAATATCCGGGCCAACGGGTTGATCGCCATCTCGCTGGAAGAGGGGGATCAGTTGCGCTGGGTACGAATGGCGCGGTCGATTGATGATGTGATCATGGGCACCCGTCAGGGCATGGCGATCCGGTTCCGAGCCGACCATGACCAACTGCGGCCCCTCGGTCGGGCTACCCGTGGGGTGCGGGCCATGACCCTCAATGTGGGGGATGA
>JBHJNR010000093.1:0-8908 GCA_050330615.1 Cyanophyceae cyanobacterium | reverse complement strand
GTAGGTAGGCGCAATTACTTTTAAGACAAGGGAATCGGAGTGTAGCCCACATGCAGAGAGAGAGGTTATCGCGTTTTCCCTCACCAGCATCTTTAGGTTAATTCAACCCAGCTACTTAGTACTCGATTCCCTGCTGAGCCTTGATCCCCTGTTCCCGAAAAGGATGCTTGACCAGGGTCATCTCAGTGACCAAATCGGCCCGTTCCACCAGTTCAGGGGGGACACCACGACCTGTCAAGATCACATGGGTCATTGGGGGTTTACTCTCCAATCCCTGCAAGACGGTCTCCACCGTTAGATAGCCCAGCTTGAGGGCGACATTGATCTCATCCAGCAACACCACCTGAAAGGATCCCGAGTTGATCAGCCTCAGGCTTTGTGTCCAGGCGGCTTCGGCGTGATCGATATCCCGCTGCCGATCTTGGGTTTCCCATGTGAATCCCTCCCCCATGGCATGAAACTCGATTAAATTGGCCCATTCGGGAGAGGTGGATTGCAGCTGGCGCAACAGCTTGGCCTCACCGGGATCCCAGGCTCCTTTGATGAATTGGACGACCCCCACTTTCATGCCGTGACCCAAGGCGCGAAAGATCACCCCAAACCCGGCGGAGCTTTTGCCTTTGCCGTGGCCAGTGTTAACCAAAATCAGCCCTTTGTGATCCTGCATGGCGGCTAATCGCTCTTGCTGTACCTGCTGGCGACGCTGCATTTTGAGGCGATGCTGGTGGTCGAGGTCAGGCATAAGGGGTGAGAGGATGAATAGGCTTTTCAAGCAAGCTTGATTCTCAATCCTATCGTCTATCTCACTGCCGATGGCCTACGACAACATCTACAGCAGAAATCGAGCGGATCCCGGATAGACGGATTAGAGCTGACATCACAGCAGCAACGGCGATCTTGGCCGGATTAAGATTGGATACAGGGGTTGTGCAGCAAATTCTGGGAAGCGAGTTTATGAAAGAGTCGCCAGTTTATCAAGAATGGGTCAGAGCAGCGGAAATGCGCGGGATCCAACTGGGCCAACAACAGGGGATCCAACTGGGTCAGCAAGAAGGAATCCAGCGGGAAAGAGACTACACCCTTCGCCTGCTGCGGCGAAAACTGGGATCCCTCTCCTCTACCTCAGAGGCTCGGATCAAAGCCTTGCCCATTGATCAGCTGGAAGATCTGGGTGAAGCATTACTGGACTTTGGATCCGTTCAAGATTTAATCCAGTGGTTAGATCATCACTAACTCACTCATGCCCCTGCATCCCATCACCGCCGCTAGTTTCCACATCATCGATACCCAACTCGGGATCCTCAAGCAGGATAACCCTGACTGGCAAGCAATTCCCTACACTCCTCAAGCGTATGAGGTGGTGCGGCGGGCCATTCACTCGACGGCGGATTTTGAGCTGTATCACCTCTGTCGCTTTAGTCCTGATGCCCTCACCACCGGGATCCGTGCCCTCCGCCACCAGGTGCCCGTGATCGTGGATGTGCGCATGGTGAAGGTAGGCGTTCAAACTGCCCTCGATCAAGCCGGGATCCCTCTCTACTGCGCGATTGAGGCGGCAGAGACGCTGACACCACTGGATCCCACCCAAACCCGAACAGCCCAGGGAATGCGCCAGCAGTTGCAGCGACATCCTAAGGCGATGGTGGTAGTGGGCAATGCTCCGACCGCGTTGGAGGCTGTGGTGCAGATGATCCACTCTGGTGAGGCGGATCCCTGCTTGGTGATTGGGGTGCCGGTGGGGTTTGTCGGGGTTTTGGCGGCCAAAGCAGCCTTACAAACGACCACTGTGCCCCAGATTCGGGTAGAGGGGTACAAAGGGGGATCCCCTGTGGCGGCAGGGATGGTCAATGCCTTGGTGGAACTGAGGTGGGGGCAGGAGCCTTGAGCCAGCCTCTTCATCAACTGCATGTGATCGGCATTGGTCTAGAGGGCGTGGGGGGATTGAGTCCGGCGGCTCAGACTCAGCTATCGCAAGCCTCCGTGATGGTTGGATCTGCCGCCCATCTGGCTCTTGTTCCCCCAAACTATGCCAAACCAGACTATGCCAAGCCTAACGACGCTAAACGGGTCCCGCTGACTGGATCTGTGGACGCTTGGCTAGAGACCATAGCCACCCGACTGACTCAATCTTCTGTGGTGTTATTGGCCAGCGGGGATCCCCTTTTTTTTGGCATTGGCCGATTGCTGCTAGGGGTTTTTCCACGAGAACAACTGGCGTTTTATCCTCATCTCAGCTCCATTCAGTTGGCCTTCAATCGCATTGGCATTGTGTGGCAAGAGGCCCAGATCATCAGTCTGCATGGCCGAGACTCGCAAGCCCTCGATCAGGCGATCAAACAGGGCAAAAGTCCCATCGCCCTACTGACGGATCCGGTGCATACCCCTGCGGCTATCGCCCGCCAACTTCTGGATCTGCGCAGCCCCAAAGTCTATCGAATCTGGGTCTGTTCTCGCCTCGGAGCGGCGGATGAAAAGGTGATTGCAGTGGATCCAATTGAGGTGCAAACTCAAACTTTTGCTGAACCCTTGGTGGTGGTTTTGGAGGCTCTGCCAGCGCCAGATCCCTTGCCCACCACGCTGCCCCTATTCGGGATCCCTGACGCTTGGTTTCACACCTATCCCGATCAGCCGGGGTTGATGACCAAACTGGAGATTCGGATCCAAATCTTGGGGCTATTGCAACTGCCACAGTCTGGGGTGCTGTGGGATATCGGCTCAGGCACGGGTTCCATTGCGGTAGAAATGGCCCGCCTCGTACCCCCAGGGCAAGTTTATGCCATCGAAAAACGGGCAGCAGGGATCCAATTGATTCAGCAAAACCGCGACCGCTTTGGCATCCCTAACCTGAAGATCATCAATGGCAAAGCCCCTGAGGCGTTGGCAGCCTTGCCGGATCCCTGTCGGGTGGTGATTGGGGGAGGAGGACACGATCTAGCAGCCATCTTGACGGTTATCCAGGATCGTCTGTTGCCCGGTGGGATACTGGTGGCCAGCTTTGCCACCCTTGACGCCGCTACCCAAGGGATCCAGCACGTTACCCGTTGGGGCTGGTCGCCGCAGCTTTTACAGGTCAACCTGGCTCGCTCTGTGGCGATTGCCGGATCCACTCGCCTGTCGCCACTCAATCCGGTCATGCTGCTCTGGGCTCAGAAGCCCGCGATTCTCTAGTCGTCTGTAGGTCAGTTCGTATACGGAGCCAACCTCACCTCTATCAGGGATCCCAGGGAGGAGAGATATCAATCAGCCGGGATCCCAGCCAAAGTGTCTGTGCCCACCCCATGCACAGGAGTGGACACAGACGCTCAAACCAGAACAACACGCCAGCCAGCGGGATCCCTGGGATCTACCACTTCTTGTAGGGCAAGAACTTGCCAGACATGATCACCTTGACCCGATCCCCTTTGGGATCCTCTACTTTTTCCACATCAAGGGTAAAGTCAATGGCGCTCATGATGCCGTCGCCAAACTTTTCATGCACCACAGCTTTGATCGGCATACCGTAGACCTGCATGATTTCATAAAAGCGATAGATTAAAGGATCCGTCGGCACCACGGGCCCCAATCCTTTCGAGGGTGGCTCTAGCAACTCCACCACCACACTGGGATCCAAGCCTAGAGCGGCGGCGATGTCATTGGCTTCTGACTCAGAGGCACTGGCTTGCCGATAAAAGACAGAGGCAATCCAGACCTCGTCACGTCCTAACTTGGCTTCCAGGTCGGCAAATGA
Source organism: Cyanophyceae cyanobacterium (assembly GCA_050330615.1). Taxonomy (GTDB): domain Bacteria; phylum Cyanobacteriota; class Cyanobacteriia; order Thermostichales; family Thermostichaceae; genus JAAUUM01. Next base: position 5,181 of record JBHJNR010000093.1, on the reverse strand, counting down.
AATCCCTTTGGCTTTTTTGGCAGCTAAGAGTTTCTCGGTGATCACGGGCAAAGACATAACAAAAAGCTCCAAAACACACAACAGAAAGGAATAGAACTGAGAAGACTGCAACACTGCAAATCGGGGATCCTAGAGGGGATCCCTATCGGACACGGGCTGCTTCCACCGCCCGCGTTTCTTGGGAGAGGTGTAACTCCATCGCCGCCTTGAGGTCGTGATAGGCAGGGTGCTGATCTAGACTTTCCCGGTGACGGGGACGGGGGAAGGGCACATCCAACACCTGGGCCACCCGCGCCTGAGGGCCACGCCCCATCATCACGATGCGGTCAGACAGCAACAATGCCTCCTCAATGCTGTGGGTAATCAAGATCACCGTCTTGCGACGAGATTCACAGATCCGCTCCACCTCATCTTGTAGGAATCCTCGGGTTAGGGCATCCAAGGCCCCAAAGGGCTCGTCCATTAGCAGGATCTGCGGATCGATGGCCAAAGCGCGGGCGATGCCAACCCGTTGCTTCATGCCTCCTGATAACTCATGCGGGTGTTTCTTTTCGGCCCCTCGCAACCCCACCAGATCGATATGGGTCTGCACCACATCCGCCATTTCAGCCTTAGACATGTGGGGATGAACCGTCTCCACCGCAAAGCGGATATTGCCCTCCACCGTCATCCACGGCATCAGCGAATAGTTCTGAAACACAATGCCCCGATCTGGCCCTGGTCGAGTCACCACGTGACCGTTAATGATCACCTCTCCGGTGGTGGGCTGATCGAGACCCGCAATGATATTGAGCAGGGTGGATTTGCCACAGCCCGAGGGGCCGATGATGGTGACAAAGGTATTGGGCTCGACCGTCAGGTCAATCGGGTCGAGGGCGGCATAGTCTTTGGATCCCCGCCCCAAGATCTTGTCGGCAAAGGTGCGACGGCCAGCATAGATTTTGGTTACCTGTCGCAGTTGCAACTGCGGATGGGCTGCAGCGGGGCCAGCAGGGATCCCAGGCTGGGCAACAGGGGAGGTGAAGTGAGGAGATGTCATCATGATTTCTGTCCAAACGAGACCCAGTGCTGCAAGAGGCCGAACAGCCGATCCAGAATCAGACCCACTGTGCCAATCACTACAATGGCGGTGATGATACTGGTGATTTGCAGGTTATTCCACTCATTCCAGACGAAATAGCCTAAGCCCGTCCCCCCCACTAGGATCTCTGCGGCCACAATCACCAGCCAAGCGATGCCAATACTGATCCGTAAGCCCGACACGATGCTGGGGGCAGCAGCGGGCAAGATCACCTTCAGGATGGTGCGCCAGCGGGATGCCCCCAACGAGCGAGCCACATTCAAATAGGCGGGATCCACATTGCTGACCCCGAACTTGGTACTGATCAAGGTGGGCCAAATGCTGGTGATGGCAATCACAAACAGGGCGGTCTTTTCGGAACTCTGCAACACCCCCAACCCCAACGGCAACCAGGCCAACGGCGATACGGGCTTGAGCAGCTGAATATAGGGGTCAATGGCCTTGGAGGTGACCTGAGATAGCCCCACCAACACCCCCAACGGCACCGCAATCAGGGATCCAATAGTGAAGCCAATGGCGACCCGGCGCAGACTAACCAGCAGATGCCAACCGATGCCTTTGTCATTGGGGCCGACCACATAAAAGGGATCAGACAGCCATCCCCACAGATCGACAGCCGTGCGGCTGGCGCTGGGGATCAGCCGGGAGAACATGCCGTTGCGAGCCCCAATCTCCCAAAAAGCCAGGAATAGCACCAAGGACAGCACAAACAAAACAAAGGCTTGTAAGTTGGTGCCCGGCAGCCAGGTGCGGATCCATTTACTCAGGGCAGGCTGGGGCGGTGAGGCAGAAGGGGTGGTCATTATCGAGTTCCAGACAGAGAGAACGGTGCGAGAGGCAAGGGATCCCTAGGTAAGGAATATAAGGATCCCAGCGTTGGTGCTTAGACCCCAAACTCTTCGATCTGAGCCTGCACATAAGCAGCGGGATCGGCAGGGTCAAAGCTGTCAAACATCAGCGTCTCGCTGCGCAGGGACTCCGCAGGCGGTTCTTGGCCCAGCTCTTGAGCCAATGACCGGGCCAAGTCAGTCAAGAAGATATCCTGACCAATCGCCTCATAATTGACATCTGCTTCTGGCAACAGATCCCAGCGCACCATCTGGGAGGTAATCCAGTAGGCAAAGCTCTGCCAGGGGTAGGGATCAAAGTCGATCCGGTCGGGAATGTCGAGGGTGTTGCCCAGACCATCCTCAAACTGGCCCGTCAGGACAGCCGCCACCACCTCTTCGGGCTGGTTGAGGAATTCGCGGGGAGAGATAGCATTGGCGATCTCAGCGCGGTTGGCGGCATCGCTGGAATAGCCCGCCGCATCAATAATCGCTTTGTTGACCGCTTGGAAGGTGTTGGGATACTGGTCAATCCAGTCTTGGCTGGCGGCAAAGGCACAGCAGGGATGTCCCGGCCATAGATCCTTGGTCAGCATGTGGATAAAGCCCGCCCCCTCAAACACAGCCCGCTGATTGAAGGGATCCGGCATCAGCATGGCATCAATATCGCCCACGGTGAGACGGGCCACACTATCGGGGGGTGGCACTGGGGTGATTTGTACATCTGTGTCGGGGTTGATGCCGCCAGTGGCCAAGTAGTAGCGGAGCAAGAGGTTGTGCATTGAGAAGGGGAAAGGCACCCCAATCGTGAAGCCCGCGAAGTCAGCTGGGCCGGTCAACTGATCTTTGTATTTGTTGGCAACGGTGATCGCCTGACCGTTGATGTTTTCAATGCTGGCCAACTTAATGGGGAAAGCGGTGGATCCCAGTCCGAGGGTGATGGAGATCGGCATGGGGGAGAGCATGTGATAGGCATCCAACTCGCCCGCGATGGCCGAATCCCTTACAGCAGCCCAACTGGGCAGCTTCACCACTTCCACATTGAGCCCATACTTTTCATAAAAGCCGAGGGGTTCCGCCATGATGATCGGGGTAGCGCAGGTGATGGGGATGAAGCCAATCCGCAAGTCCGTTTTTTCTGGGGCACCGCCACTCTCTTGGGCCTGCAACTCCCGCTGACCCTGGGCTGCGGTAGCCCCCATGAGGGTAGCGGCGACCAGCACTTGCTTCAGAAAGCGCCGCCGAGTGAAGGGGCCAGCCCGCAAGGTGTCATCAAAAAATTCGCCTGCCTGCGGGCCAAAGGCGGCCCCCATCACCTGATCCAGACCGCCCGCTTGAGCGATCATTTCGGCAAAGATTTTGCGTTGTTCGGGATCCTGGGTGGCCCGATCCAAGAGGACAGATTGCATCATCTCAGTGCGGGTGATGCGCTTGGCGGTTTCGATCACCTGGGGCTTGTACAGGCCCATCTTGATCAAATCATCCGCCAGAGCCGAGGGATCCTGGGGCATACTGGCCAAAAACTCTCCGTGCCCCTGATCAAACGGATCGTGAAATTGACCACAGGCACAACGCTGCATGATCTGAGACGACATGGATCCCGATGCTCGTGAGAGAGGTGAGGTGGGGGTGAGGAGAACCATGGCAATACCTAAATGGATACGTTGAATGTGGATAAATTTAAAACCCAGCGACAGGTTGGATGCAATCTGGAGTTTGGCCTGTCAGGATTGCAATAAGGTAACAGCCTTCACCAGTTCTAAGAGTGGAGATTCTTTGGTTGATATAGCACTTTTTTCAGAAGATCTTAAAATGCTTAATTCTGTATTTTCTGATACGGAAATTTCAGGTGACTCTGGATCCAAACAAGGAGCTGTTCCTTGCTAGATGAAACGCCTGGGGTTCTACAGATTTGGGAAGGCCCATTATCCCTAGTGGCGAACAGAAATGACTCTAGGTCAACGTTCCCAACCCCAGGGCGAACTCAGTGGTAAGCTGTCTAGCCCTGGTCAAACCAAAGTAAAAGCACCCTAAAGCAAGGCCAAGATAATAGCCATTAGTGATGCTGACTCAGCTGCAATGCTTGAGTTTTTCGCCAAGATTGAGGCGGGATCCCGTGTTTTTGGCGAAAGTAGCGGACAAAATAACCAGCATCGGGATAGCCCACCTGATGGGCAATTTGTTTAATCGAATGCTGTGTTTTTTGCAAGAGATGGCGGGCTTGAGCCATGCGCCGTTCTAGGATCCAGTCTTTGACACTCCGGCCTGTTTGTTTACTTAAAAGAGTGGTCAGGTAGGCAGGGGAATACCCCGCTGCTTGGGCCACATCATTGAGAGAAATAGCCTGATAATAATGGGCTTCAATGTAATTAAAAACAATGGTGAGGTGATCCGACTGGGGATAGGCAAACGGTAAGGAGTGTAGGGATGGCAAGCTGGACTGCCCCTGCTGGGATCCCGCTGTGGAGGGTTGTACTGGATCAACTAAAGGCTGTTGCCAGGTTTGCCTGAGCAAGGTTTGGCGGTGGAGGCGAGCCGCAATTGCAGCCAAGAAGTCCTCTACTGAGCAGGGTTTGGTGATGTAATCATCGGCACCCAATGTCATGCCCTGTCTGCGATCTTCACGGGTGGCTTTGGCGGTCAAAAAAATGAGTGGGATCCAAGCGGTTTCTGGGCGATCGCGAAGGGCTTTGACCACCCCCCAGCCATCGATCTCAGGCATCATGATGTCGCAGACAATCAGATCCGGCTCCCATTGGCGGGCGTAGTTCAATCCCATTCGACCATCTTCGGCTCCGCACGCCTGATAGCCTTCCAGTTCTAGGCATTGGACAAAAGCCTGTCGAGCCCGTTGATCGTCTTCAATTACCAGAATCCGAAACATTAGCTACCATATATTGCACCGACCTTCACCTTCGTAGTCTTTTCTACGAAACGATACCGTTACCACAGATACACTTTGCTTCAGAACCCTAGGCTGTCCCCGTTCGACCTAATCCCCATACAGATCCCTAGACAAAAGGGTATGCTCCCTTGGCCCTGCAACTTGGCTCCTCTCTAGCATCACTGATTCAGAACACAGGACGACTCTCTGCCCTGGTGGAGTTGGTTCCTACAGTGCTCTGTACCCTATCTCCCCACCAACTGGCTCAAGTCTTGACCGAGGATCCCAGCCTCACAGGACTATTACTGGTGGATCCTGATCATCATGCCAGCTCTGCCCCCGTCGGCATTTTGCGACGGGCTGATCTGGGATCCTGGCGCTGGCCAGAG
>JBHJNR010000092.1:0-2734 GCA_050330615.1 Cyanophyceae cyanobacterium | reverse complement strand
CTTCGTACAGGATCCCATACATATCGTAGGACTCGCGCTCCTGCCAATCAGCAGTTTTCCAGATCCAATAGACCGAAGGAACGCGGGGATCCTCACGAGGTAAAAAGACTTTGATCCGCACCTCATCCGGCTGACGGGCATCATCTGTCAGTTTGACCAAGTCATAGGTGCTGACCAATTGCTGGCCTGCCCCTAGATCATAACCACACTGGCAACGCAGATAGTTGAAGCCTGCCGCATAGAGGGCTGTGGCGATGGGCAACAAAAAGTTGGGATCCACCTTGATCACTTCGACATTGTCGTGATCGCGCTCTAGCCACTCATGGTCAAAGCCATTGTCCGCCAAGAACGTGGAGGCCACCCCTCGGTCAATGGTGGCAACAGCCGTTTCAGGCGTTTCTTGCTCAGGGGTTTGAGGTTCTTTTTCATCAGCCATCTCACATCCCTCCTCGCAGGGTCTTGATCTCTTGCTCAGCCTTGCGCAGGTCGCCCATTTGCAATGCAGGGGGCACTGGCATACCAATGGCTGCGGCCAACTCTTTGGGGGGAGCTTGGCGGGTTTCGCTTTCCAGATAACGGCCAGTTAGGATCTCCGGCACGGCCTTGAGGTTATGACTGACGGTGTGATAGCGGTGGGTTTGCTGGAGCTTTTGTCCGCGCTCCCGCAGCTCTTCGGTAGCGATTTTCTTGCGCAGCTTAATGATGCCGTCCATGATCGCCTCAGGCCGAGGCGGGCACCCAGGGATGTAGACATCGACGGGGATCAATTTATCCACCCCTCGCACCGCACTATAGGAATCAGAGCTGAACATGCCACCCGTGATGGTGCAGGCTCCCATGGCGATAACGTACTTGGGTTCGGGCATCTGTTGATAAAGCTTGACCAAGGCGGGAGCCATTTTCATGGTGACTGTGCCCGCTGTGATGATTAGATCGGCGGCTCGGGGTGACGAACGAGGCAACAGACCAAAGCGGTCAAAGTCAAACCGGGATCCAATCATGGCCGCAAACTCGATGAAGCAGCAGGCGGTGCCATAGAGGAGGGGCCAAAGACTGGACATCTTTGACCAGTTGTAGAGGTCGTTCACCGTCGTCAAAATCACATTATTCGACAGTTCGGATGTGACAGACGGCGCTTCCCCTGGAAACAAGAGCTTGGCCACCTCGGCCTTGGCTGCTGCTTCACTGCTCAGATTTTCGGGACTCATGACCATTCCAGTGCTCCTTTTCTCCATGCGTAGACCAGCCCAATCACCAAAATGGCGATGAAGATCAATGCCTCCACAAACGCCAACAGCCCTAGGTTATGGAACGCGACCGCCCAGGGATACAGAAAAACCGTCTCTACATCAAAGATGACAAAGACCAAGGCAAACATGTAGTAGCGAATGTTGAACTGGATCCAGGCTTGACCCAGCGGCTCCATCCCTGACTCATAGGTGGTGCGTCGGATATTTCTTCCCCGCTTGGGGGCGAGAAGTTGCTGAGCTACCAAAGCCACCACGGGCAGCAGCGAGCAGATTACCAGAAAGACCAAAAAATAGTCGTAGCCAGTCAGGACAAACATGAATGCTATCTGGGGTAAGCGTAAGGGATGTGCTCAACATTTAGACACATTTTCACCTTAGTCGCTTCTTGCTCAAAAGAAAAGGGATCCTAGTTTCAGTGCTCTGCATTCTCCTTAACTTTGATGCACCCTCTCAAGACTGACCACCCCACGATTCTGATTGCCCCTGACAGCTTCAAGGGATCCCTGAGTGCTGCTGCCGTTGCCACTGCCATTGGTGATGCTTTGGCTCCACTATTGCCCCAGGCGCACCTCATCCTGCTGCCTTTAGCGGATGGTGGGGAGGGAACAGCAGCCGTTTTACAAACTGCCTGTGGGGGATCCTGGCATTTGATTGGGGTTCAGGGGCCGCTGGGGGATCCGGTGCAGGCGCGGGTGCTCAAGCTGAGGGATCCCTCGGTGGCGGTGGTGGAGCTGGCCCAAGCCTCTGGGCTTTTGCTCTGTGATCATCGGGATCCCTTGCGAACTTCAACCTATGGCACAGGAGAGATGATCCGGGCCGCTCTGGAGCTGGAGAGTGAGGAACTCTGGATTGCCTTGGGGGGATCTGCCACGGTGGATGGGGGAGCAGGGCTGGCCCAAGCGCTGGGCTATCGCTTTCTGGATCAACACGGCCATTCCATTGGTCATGGGGGAGGAGCCTTGCTCAAGCTGGCTCACATTGAACCTCCCGCAAAAAAGCTGCCATTGCCTGCCAAGATCTGCGGCCTCTGTGATGTTCACGCCCCCTTGTTAGGGCCAACTGGAGCAGCTCAGGTCTTTGGCCCGCAAAAAGGAGCTACCCCTGAGCAAGTGGTGATTTTGGAGCAAGGGTTAGCTCTGCTGGCTCAGATCATCCAGCGAGATTTGGGCAGAGATGTGACAGGGATCCCTGGGGCTTGGGCAGCGGGCGGAGCAGGGGCGGGCTTAGTGGGATTCTTGGGGGCAACCTTGGTTTCTGGTAGTTCCATAGTGCAAGAAGCCATCGGTCTTGATCGCCAGTTAGCCCAGGCAGATCTGTTAATTACGGGGGAAGGTAGTCTAGACCGCCAAAGCCTGATGGGTAAAGGCGTGGGCGCACTGATCCAAAAAGCACAGGCGCTACATGTTCCTACGCTGGTTGTGGCCGGACAGGTGAATCCCACTCTTGCAGAGGAGCTTCAACGCCAAGGGATTGCCAGTGCCAGC
>JBHJNR010000091.1:0-6618 GCA_050330615.1 Cyanophyceae cyanobacterium | reverse complement strand
CCCCCGGACAAGGGATCCAAGGGTTGCTAGCAGGGCAAACGCGGGATCAACCCCAACGAATCCTGGTGGGCAATCCTGCTTTTTTGTTGGAGCATGATCTCGATCTATCCCCTTGGCTACCCGCACTAGACGCGCTCGAATCACAAGGGCAAACGGTGGTCGGAGTGGCGGTGGCCCGCCAGGTGCTGGGGCTGATTGCCTTAGCCGATACCCTCAAGCCAGAGGCTGCATCCGTGGTGGCGCAGCTCAAACGCCGAGGATTGGATCCGATCATGCTGACGGGGGATAGCCCCCGAGTGGCCGCTGCCATTGCCGCCCAAGTGGGGATCCAACAGGTCTTTGCCCAGGTGCTCCCTGCCGACAAAGTGCAGCGGATCCGCGATCTGCAAGCTCAGGGTCAGGTGGTGGCGATGGTGGGAGACGGCCTCAACGATGCCCCCGCCCTGACTCAGGCTGATGTGGGCATCGCCATTGGTACAGGTACAGAGCTTGCCATCGAAGCTGCCGATCTGGCTTTGGTCAGCGGCGATCTGCAAGGCTTGATCCGAGCTTTGGATCTCTCCCAACGCACCTTTGCCAAGATTCGCCAAAACTTGGCTTGGGCCTATGGCTACAATCTGTTGGCCATCCCACTGGCTGCCACCGGACTGTTACACCCGATCATGGCCGAGATTGCCATGGCACTCAGCTCCCTGACGGTGATCTGGAACTCGCTGCAATTACGGCGGATCCCATTGGCTTCTGAGGGGAATGGGCCGGAGGAGAATAGCTAGAACAGGTTGCTGCCCAGAGTTCCGAGGTAATCTTGAAAAATAGGCCCAGGGAACTCCCCTGTTCCTGACTGGTTGCTCATCTCCCTTGTGTCTGCCCCCTTGAAACCTGCCAGGAGCGATCCAATGTTTCAAAAATTCAATCTCAGCACCAAGTTCAATATCTTGTTGTGGACAGCCTTGGTGGGGGGCATTCTTCTCACCAGCACTGCGTTTGCGGGGGTGCTGATTCCTAATGCCCAGGCTCAGGTGACGGAAAAGGCTGAGATTCTCATCCAAGCGATGAATTCCGTCAGGAACTACACCAGCACCCGAGTTAATCCGCAGTTGTCCGAACGATTGGAAACAGAGCCAGTCTTTATCCCTGAGACCGTCCCCTCCTATTCTGCTCGGGAAGTGTTTGAGCACATTCGCCAAAACCCGGTTTACCAGGATTTCTTCTACAAAGAAGCCACCCTCAATCCCACAAACCTGCGGGATAAGGCCGATGCCTTTGAGACTGAGATCGTCGAAAAATTTCGCAACGATGATCAGGTCAAAGAACTCTCGGGTTTTCGCACCACCCCTGAGGGGGAACTGTTCTACATAGCCCGTCCCCTCGCGATTGGCAATGAGAGTTGCCTGCGCTGTCACAGCACCCCAGAAGCCGCCCCCCCCAGCTTATTGGCCACCTATGGCCCCGATGGCGGTTTTGGCTGGCAACTGAATGAGATCATTGGATCCCAGATTATTTCAGTTCCCGCCAGTCAGGTGTTTACCTCGGCCTATCGCTCCCTCGGGCTGTTTGTCGCCATCCTGGCCTCGGTTTTTGTGATCGTGATGGCGCTGGTGAATAGACTGTTGCAACGCACCGTGATTCGTCCCCTCAATCGCATGGTGGCCATCTCCGATGAGGTCAGCAAGGCTTTGGTTAAACAGGATATGAATGAATTTTTGAAGGTGTATCAGTCCTTATGGGGATTTGGGGCCACTACTCCCAAGCAGCCTGATAATCTGTAACGTTCTCCAGCTGCCTTGATATGCCTTATGTCTCCCCTCCTGGATCCCTGTGTTGTTGTCTTGCAAGCTGCTGTGGCTGATCGGGTCTGTGGGGCAGCCCAATTGGCGGTTATTCATCGGGGCACACTGCTGGGATCCTGGGCGGGAGGACGGGCAGCTTTAGCCTCTGAGTTTGCATCCCCAGATCGCCCTGCTGCCAATTCTGATGCCAATTCTGAGCAAGCCCCTTGCACCCCAACCACCAGCTTTGACTGGGCCTCCTTGACCAAGCTGCTGGTGGCCACCGCCCTCATGCAAGCGGTTGAGCAAGGGCGACTCAGGCTAGACGATCCTGTGGGATCCCTGGTGCCCGGATTTGTGGGACGGCGGTCGTTGTGGCCCTATGAGCATCCGCTGCGCCCTGGTGAGATGATCCCCTTGGATCCCGAGGTGGAGCCGGATCAGGTGGTGGATCTTGACCAAGTCACCTTTTGGCATCTATTGACCCATACCAGCGGGCTTCCAGCTTGGCAGCCGCTCTATCGCCAGCCCAGTGCAGCTATGGCAAAACAATTGGCCATCGGCACCCCCTTTGCTGACCTGCCGGGACGATGGGTGACCTATAGCGATATTGGTTTTATCCTGCTGGGGTTGGCTCTGGAATCCTTATATGGGGATCCTTTGGATCAGATCATTGAGAGGCAGGTGCTCCAACCGCTCCAGTTGGCTCAGACGGGTTATCGTCCACTGCAATGGCAGAGTTGGCCCCCCACTATTGCCGCCACTGAGATCTGTCCGTGGCGACAGCGGCGCTTGGTGGGAGAAGTTCACGATGAGAATGCAGGACGACTAGATGGGGTGGCCGGTCATGCTGGCATGTTTGGCACCGCCACCGATTTGGCAACCTTGGGCCAGATGTTTTTGACCGCCGCCAACCCAGTGCTACAACCCGAAACCCAGGCCAAGATGACCCAATTGCACCATCAGTCGGGGGCTATACGGCGGGGGCTTGGCTTTGCCCTCCGTTCTGAAATCCCTGGCTCCAGCGGCTACCCCTTCAGCCCTCTAGCCTTTGGGCACACAGGATTTACGGGCACCTCTCTCTGGATCGATCCTGCCCGCGATTTGGTGGTCGCCTTGCTCACCAACAGCGTTTTTTATGGTCGCGATAAAGACGGGATCCTGGCTTTGCGAGTTAGGGTGCATGAGGCGATCACCACAGGGATCCCGGTGGTTTAGTGGCAGGCTGGGTCTATTTACCGGGCAGTTTAGACAAGGGGCTTAAGCCCCTTGTTTGTGAAGGGTAGATTAATGCCGTTAAGTATTAGCCGAATCCCTGACAAAGTGCATCTACTTGCCCTGCCACACTTCCCATGATCATGTCTTTATCTCTTGCCCACTTGCATTTGCCCCCCCAGGATCCCATCGCCCAAGCGGCTCAGATCAAGAGGGCAGCTCAAGCCTTGGGCTTTGATAAAGCGGGCATCGCCGATCTCAGGGATCCCGCTGGATTAGACACGCTGCAAACTTGGCTCAACCAAGGTCATGCCGCTGATATGGATTGGATGAGGGATCCCCGCCGTCAGGATCCTCAAGCAGTTTTGCCCGGTGCCCGCTCCATCATCTGCGTTGCCCTCAACTACTACACCCCCCATCACCACTCTGAGGATGCCGAAGTTGGCAAGATCTCTCGCTATGCCTGGGGCCGCGACTATCACAAAGTGCTGGGATCCCGGCTCAAGGCTCTCAGCCGCTGGATAGAGGCGGAACAACCCACAGAGCGCACCCGCTGGTATGTGGATACCGGCCCTGTTTCAGAAAAACTCTGGGCGCAGCAGGCTGGATTGGGCTGGATTGGTAAACATAGCCTGCTGCTCAGTCGTGACCTGGGATCCTGGCTGTTTTTGGGCGTGATCTTGACCACCTTAGACCTGCCGGCCGATGCCCCCCATACCGCCCACTGTGGCACCTGTACCCGCTGTATTGCCGCCTGTCCCACCCAGGCGATTCGGGATCCTGGGGTGGTGGATTCCTCTCGCTGTATCGCCTATCACACCCTCGAAAGCCATGCCCAGACTCTGCCAACAGCCATCGCTGACCATCTGAACAACTGGGTGGCGGGCTGCGATATCTGCCAGGATGTTTGCCCCTGGAATCAACGATTTGCCACCCCCACCGGGATCCCTGACTTCCAGCCCTATCCCGGCAATCTGGCTCCATCCCTAGAAGAACTGGCCAGAATCGATGAAGACACCTTTAGCCAGCAGTTTCCTGCCTCCGCCCTGCGCCGTCTCAAGGCCCACCGCCTCCGCCGCAATGCCCAAGCAGCCCTGGGATCCCGTCCTGCTGCCCCAGAATCCCCCAGCCCAAACAGCTCAGATTTAGATTTAGGATAAATAAGCTCCACCCCTGATGAGAGTTTTGCATGACTGATCCTGCCCCCCTTCGTAGTCTCGGGGTATCCAACGCCATCCCCACATCACCCGAGACCGCCCAGCTCGACCGGGTTCCGGCCCCCAACCCTGAAGTCCGCTACTGTGTGCGCTTCACCTGCCCTGAGTTCACGTCCCTATGCCCAGTGACAGGACAACCCGATTTTGCCCATTTGGTCATCGACTACATTCCCCAACAGTGGCTGGTGGAGAGCAAATCTCTCAAGCTCTATCTAACCTCCTTCCGCAATCACGGGGCCTTTCATGAGCAATGCACCACCGATATTGCCCTGCGCCTGATCAAAGCATTGGATCCCCACTGGTTGCGCATCGGCGGCTATTGGTATCCCCGTGGCGGCATCCCGATTGATGTGTTCTACCAGACAGGCTTACCCCCCCAAGAGGTCTGGATCCCAGACCAAGATGTGCCCCCCTATCGGGGACGAGGCTAATCAATCACTGATCAATCTTTGAACTGGGGCAGATGGATTCGAACCACCGAATGCCTGGACCAAAACCAGGTGCCTTACCGCTTGGCGATGCCCCAATGAACCTGATGTTGCGATACCTGAACGCAACGCTTAACTAATGTAGCGACTCTATTTTGCCCCTGTCAACCAGATTGGCAAATTTGCCCTGGCCTCTTGGACAACAAAGAGCTGATAACAAAGCATGGGATCCCAGGAAGTGCCAAGATGAGAGCATACACATTTCTTCACAAGCACTATGGCACGGGATCTGCGGGAATTTATCAAGCTGTTAGAGGAGCGGGGACAATTGCACCGCATCTCAGCTTTGGTGGATCCTGACCTAGAGATCGCTGAGATTGCCAATCAGATGTTGCTGGCGGGCGGGCCAGCCCTGTTGTTTGAAAACGTCAAGGGATCCCCTATCCCCGTCTTGGTCAACACGTTGGGCACCGTGGAGCGGGTTTGTTGGGCCTTAAGAATGGAGGGGCCAGGGGAGTTGGAAGCCCTGGGGCAGAAGTTGGCCCTACTCTATCAACTGCGTCCTCCCAAAACAGTGGCTCAGGCGGTGGATCTAGGCAAAGCCCTGTTTGATGTGATCAAGGCCAAACCCAGTCGGGATCTGCTGCCCCCTTGTCATCAGGTGGTGCTCAAGGATGAAGAGGTGGATCTGGCTCAGCTGCCGCTATTACGGGTCTACCCAGGGGATGCCGGCCGAGTGCTGACCTTAGGGTTAATGATCACCAAAGATCCTGAGAATGGGATCCCCAATGTCGGGGTCTATCGACTGCAACTGCAATCTCGCAACAGCATGACAGTGCAGTGGCTGTCGGTGCGGGGGGCGACTCGTCATTTGCGCAAAGCTGCCGAACGGGGCCAAAAGTTGGAGGTGGCGGTGGCGATTGGGGTGGATCCCCTTTTGGTACTGGCGGCGGCGACACCTTTGCCGATTGACTTGTCAGAATGGCTCTTTGCGGGACTTTATGCCGGATCTGGGATCCATTTAGCCAAGTGCAAGACCCTGAATTTGGAGGTGCCTGCTCAATCAGAGATTGTCTTGGAGGGCACTATTACCCCCGGCGAAACTGCTCCTGATGGGCCGGCAGGGGATCACATCGGCTACTATGGTCCCCGCAATGAGGCAGCACCGTTGATTCGGTTTCACACTGTCACCCATCGCCGGGATCCCGTCTATATGACCGCCTTTAGCGGCAAGCCCCCCAAAGAAGACGCCATGATGGCCCTGGCCCTCAATCGGGTCTATACCCCCATCCTGCGGCAACAGGTGCCAGAGATTGTGGACTTTTTCTTGCCGATGGAAGCCCTCAGTTATAAAGCGGCGATTTTGTCCATCGATAAATCCTATCCAGGGCAGGCCCGCCGAGCAGCTTTGGCCTTTTGGAGCGCGTTGCCCCAGTTCACCTACACCAAATTTGTCATTGTGGTGGACAAAGACATCAATATCCGGGATCCCCGGCAAGTGGTCTGGGCCATCACCTCTAAGGTGGATCCCGTCAGGGATGTGTTTATTCTGCCGAACAACCCCTTTGATGCTCTGGACTTTGCCACCACTCAGCGAGGCCTAGGGGGCAAGATGGGCATCGATGCCACCACCAAAATCGTGCCTGAGACGGATGCTACTTGGCGGGATCCGTTGGAATCTGACCCTGCTACCGCCGCCCTTGTGGCCCGTCGTTGGCAAGAGTATGGATTGGATCCCATCACCGAAGCGGTGGATCCCAATTTGTTTGGCTATGAGGTGAGATGACGGCTCTGTTGAGCGGCTGTCAGCAAACTTTGCGACTACTCCAAGAGCTTTTATTAGTCCGCTCCAACAGAATTGTTGTGCTGTTGGCTGGAAGCATCTATATCGTGCTGCAACTCCGAAACTGCATCCAAAATTGATACGAAACGTTGCCCCAACATGGTTAGTTTGTACTCAACTCGCGGCGGAATTTCTCCATAAGCGAT
>JBHJNR010000090.1:0-5903 GCA_050330615.1 Cyanophyceae cyanobacterium | reverse complement strand
ATACCCTAAGAAATAGATTTATGCTTCTTAGGGTCACAGTATTGCTGCTCCCTCTGGTCGCCCGTCGCTTCACCACCCCCTAACCCCTTCGGGGTATAGGCGGAGCACTGCGACGGATTTTGGTAGGTGATGATGGACTTAGAGCCAAGGCTCTGCGGTGAGCAGAGGGAGTAAGCTATCCTCTCGATCTTCGCCACTCCTGCTGTCATCCTCACCCAGATGAGGCATCAGCCCAAAGCAGAGGTTCTGAAACGGACATCGTTCACAGGTGGCTCGATCGGTCGTCATGGGGAAGTGATGATGATCTGACCGCTCTATCGACTGCAAAGCTTGATGCAGGAAAGCTAGATCTTCTTGAGCTTGCGAGAGGCTGTAGTCCAGAACGAAAGCAGACTGGGGATCGTTGACATACCAAAAGGTCAACCGGATCTGTTCGGGAGCAATAGGGATCCCTCGAATCTGCTCCCCCAACAGCCAGACTAATAAGGGATAGAGTCGCACCTGCCAGTTGTTGGCCAGATCTGCATCCGAGGGACGCTGACGGTCAGTTTTCCAGTCGATGATCTCAATGGGATCCCTGGAGATGGGATCTGGCAGCACCAACCGATCGAGTCGGGCCACGAGCCGCCAGGACTCAAGGGCTGTCCACAGAGGTAGTTCGGAGCGGATTTCACCCTGGGGATCCCAGTGGGGGCTGGACTCAAAGGCATGCCACCATGACTGAACCTGGGGATCCACCCCCAATAACCGATCCTCCACTGGCTGTCCTTGGGCGTGTAGCTCCACTAGCCGATGAAACTGCCGCCCCCGTTCCTGTTCAGGAGTATTGGCAGGTAGGCTCAACTGATCTAGGTAGAGATAGCGAAACTGACGAGCACATCGATCAAAGGTGGACAGGGCAGCGGCAGATAGCCGTACCGATTGCTGCAATGGGAGATGGGCTAAGAGCGTCGGCATACCCCCTATGAGGCCAGCCGAGCGTCCGGATCCGCGATGTCAAACCCGGCATCGTAGTCAAAGTCCTCGTCTTCCTCTTGATCCCAATCATCAAATTCGTCAGAGAGATCCTCCAACTCTTCCAAATTAGCTTCATAGGCTGCTTCCAGCGCTTGTGCCCGAGTTTGGGGGCTGTCCTCGCGGGTGGGGTACTTGGGGGGTGGCGATTGCAACAAGGGTGAAATGATCCCAGTTGCCTCTGCCTCTGCCAAAGCTTCGCGATAGGCCTCTACTTCTTTGATGTCGATCTTCCAGCCCGTCAACTTGGCGGCCAGACGGACGTTTTGGCCTTCTTTACCGATCGCGAGACTAAGTTGATCAGAGGGCACCAACACATGAGCCTGCAAGATCTCCGGATCGACCAAACGCACTTCTACAATTCGGGCAGGGCTGAGGGCATTGGCAATATAGGTGGCTGGATCGGGTGACCAGCGGATCACGTCAATCTTTTCATTGCGCAATTCTGCCACAACTGCCTGAATCCGGGATCCCTTGGATCCAATGCAAGCTCCGACCGGATCCACATCACGCTCTAGGGTATCGACAGCAATTTTGGTGCGAGGGCCGACATTGCGGGAGGGGGGATTGGCTTCTCGGGCTACTGCCACGATCCGCACTACCTCATCCTCAATTTCGGGCACTTCGTTGGCAAATAGATAGACCACCAATCCAGCATCGGCGCGTGAAACTTTGAGCTGAGGGCCGCGTCGGGCTCCATCTGTGACTTCTTTGAGGTAGACCCGGAAAGTGGTGCCGGGTACATAGCGGTCGCTGGCCAGTTGATCCCGCTTGAGGATCTCGGCCTCTACCTCGGGCTGACCATAACTGCTAGAGACGGACACAATCACCGATTGCCGTTCTAGCCGTACCACCCGTGCCTGGAGCACTGTGTCTTCTAGGTCGTGAAATTCTTCCTCAATGATGCGTCGCTGCTGATCCCGCAGTTTCTGGGAGAGCACCTGTTTGGTCTGAATGGCGGCCATGCGACCGAATTCTGTCTGTTCGGGGGTGACATCATCCATCACCTCCCAGCCCACTTCTGCCTCAGGATAGTCCTGCTGCACATCGAAGAGGGCGATCTGCTGATCTGGGGCATCCACCTCATCCACAATCACCTTGGTGGCCAGCACCCGAAAGCCGCCCGCCTCCAGATCCAACTCCACATCGAAGTTGTCGAAATACTCCTCCGCAAAGGTGGTGTTGAGGCCAGTTAGGGTTTTGCGATAGCGCTCGTAACCCTTGAGTAGTGCTTCCTTAATGGCGTCGGTCACCGCATGGCGGGGTAAGTTGCGCTCTCGGCTGATCACTTCGATCATCTCGCCCAATCCCTTGAGGGGCACCATGGTCATAATTCAAATCTCCTTGGGGGGTAGTAGAGGTTGTGGATTTAATCAGGGGGACTTAAAGCTGGAGGGAATAAGTCACGGGAGCTATTCCGGGATCCCTTCTCGTAATGTCACCGCCTGGACAGCCACTCGGGGCAGCTTAATTCGTCGTCCTTTTTGGGCAATGATCAGGGCGTCAGGCTGGCGCTCCACCAAGGTGCCCACCCAACTTTGGCGACCTTTATGGGGGGGCTCAAGTGTGACCTCCACGGGAAATCCCTTGAAGACTTCAAAATCTCGTTCCGTGCTTAGCACCTCGGCAATGCCAGGACTGGATATCTCCAATACATAGTTGCCCGTCACCAGATCGGCTGAATCAAGGCATTCCTCTAGGGCGAGGCTCATGATTTCGCAGTGCTCCAGCGCAGTTGCTTGGCTGGGATCCTGAGGCCGAATATCCACCCGCAGAACTGGGGGATTGTGATTGGTGTGAAATATGACATTAACCACCTCAAAACCTAGTTTTGCCGCCACAGGAGCAGCTAAGGTTTCTACTTGTGGTACGAGAGGATGCACCATAACAGTCGGCCAAAATCACAACACACTGAACAAGACAGTTGAATCGAGACAAGTCTAAAAATCCCCTAAAAAAGCAAAAAAGTGGGGATTCCCCACTTCTCTCAGTTCTTTCACCAGAGACGGCTTGAGCCTTGTTAAAAGCCCTCATCGCCTGATGCTGAACCAGTCTTTCAACCCTGAGTGCAAAGACCCCTCAGTGCAAAGACTATGATCCTAGAGTAGATGATCTGATGGGCGATAGCCAGACCCCGCTCCCGTTCTTTGGATTTGTTCACCCTCTGTGGGGACACTTTTGATGCCAATACTGGACACGCGAACCCCAATAGATCCCATCATCGCAACCGGCTCAAGTGGGGCTGGCACCAGCTCAGATCCGGTGCGAGCGGCTTATCTACACATTCCCTTTTGCCGTCGTCGCTGCCACTACTGTGACTTTGCCACCGGATTGGGCACGGCAGAGCTGATCGAGCGGTATGTACAGGTGTTGTGTGCCGAGATTCGTCAATGGCCTCTGGATCAGGGATCCCCGACATTAAGCACGATTTTTTTGGGTGGCGGCACCCCCTCTCTCTTGAGTGGGGCACAACTGGGCCGGATCCTAGAGACTCTCTCTACTTGCATCGGCATCGACTCGGCGGCTGAGATCTCGATGGAAGCTAATCCAGGCACGCTGGAGTCAGGTCAGATGGTGGATTATCACGCCGCTGGCATCAATCGGGTCAGCTTGGGGGTACAAGCCTTTCAACCTCATCTGCTGGAAGCCTGTGGTCGCTCTCACGGGGTAACAGAGGTCTATGACGCGGTGGCGGCGATTCGGGAGACCGGGATCCACAATTTCAATCTGGACTTGATCTTTGGCTTGCCCCACCAAAGCCTTGATGACTGGCGCGAGTCCCTAGCTCGGGTGATTGAACTGGATCCAACTCATGTCTCGCTGTATGACCTGAGCATTGAGCCAGCGACCCAGTTTGGCCGTCTCTATCGACCGGGTGACACGCCATTGCCCACCGATGAGCAGACCGTCGAGATGTATGGGATGGCCATCGAACGGCTGACGGGGGCAGGCTACCACCACTATGAGATCTCCAACTTTGCCCAGCCGGGATCCCAATGTCGCCATAATCGGGTCTATTGGCAGAACCAGAACTACTACGGCTTTGGCATGGGTGCAGTGGCCTACATCGGCCATCGTCGCCTCCATCAGCCCCGCAAATTGCATGATTACTTTCAGCAGGTGGCTCAGCATCGTTGCCCGGAGGCGGATGCTACCTCCTTGTTAGATCAGTGGCAAGACACCCTGATGTTGGGGCTGAGATTGCGGGAAGGACTGGATCTGGAGGTGATGGGATCCCGCTTTCCTGCGACTTGGATTGAGGCAGCCTTGCAAGTGCTGGAGCCTTATCGAGCCAAGGGATGGGTTGATTGGGATCCCCAGCGGTTATGGATGATTCCGCCCCAGGGCTGGTTATTCTCCAATTCGATTCTGACGGATCTGTTTGCGTCAGCGGAGCAAGCGGCGGATATCGACGAACCCAACAGGCTCTAATGTCGTTGTTCCTCTCACTCCGACAGGATAGACTCCACCGCGCCTCGACGATAAAGAAAGGCTCCCTGACGACTGGTGCGGGACGGGATCCCTGCGGTCTGTAGAGTCTGCTTGGCTTGAGATTGCGAGGATCCCAAGATTTGGGCCGCCAATCGCAGCGGGATCCATTGGCTTTGAAACTTTTGCAGGAGTGGGGCATCGTCGGTCTCCTGGATCTGTCGCAGCAGAATCATGGCCACCTGCCAGCAGGCCACTGTATCGGCTTCTGCTCGATGGGACGGCCCTACATCCAGGCCAAAGTGTTGCACCAGATTGGGCAAACTGCGGCTGGGCAGATCGGCCAAAAGCATTCGGGCCAGTTGAACGGTACACAGTTGTTCTGCCTCAGAGCGGGCGAAAGGGATCCCTAACCGGCTGTACTCCTGCTGCAAGAAGCCATAGTCGAAGCTGACATTGTGGGCCGTAAGGATCCCTTGGGTGAGCAGGGTCAGCAGATCGGGCCAAACCTGATCGCCTGTTGGGGCATCCTTGACCATCTCAAAGGTGATGCCTGTGAAGGCGGTAATCCGAGCTGGGATCCGTCGTTGGGGATTAAGCAGGGTAGTGGTCTGGGACAGGATCCCGTCCTGGAGGGTGGCTTGGATGACGGCCACTTCGGTAACCCGCTGAGATGGCTCCAGCCCTCCTGTTGTTTCCACGTCCACCACCGTAAAGACTGTGGCTGTGGTGGGATCGCTAAGTGCCCGGTAGTGGGCCAGCCATTGCTGGGATGTGAGGGGGCTAGATGAGATGGGTATCAACATAACGGCATCAACATGGGGAAAGGATTCCTGGTAAACTTCTAGAGTCATTTTGTCTGGCCTTATGACTGGAACGCTGGTGCTCCGCGACGAGCAAAACCGCACCCTAACCTGCGAGATCCTCAAGCAACTAGAGTTTGAGGGACAGACCTATGCTCTGCTGACCCCAGTCGATGAGTGTATCGAGATCTTGGTTTGGGGGGAGGATGACGAGGTCACCCTCGATGCCGATGATTTTCAAAAGGGCCTGACTGCCGAAGATTATGAAGGGATGCTGTTTGAGCCGGATCCCGATGAATTGCTGGAAGCGTTGCCCACAGCTCGGGCTGTTTTGTCTGAGCAGAATCTGCATTTGGAACTGACTGCCTTTGACCTGATGACGGTGAAGGGGGAAGTGCCTGAGGTGGATGAAGACGATATTGTCGAAATCGCCAAAGAAGAAGATGTCGAGGAATACCAAATCCTCTCGACTTTTTATCACGAAGAAGACCAGTACGCGGTATTGCGGCCTCTGGATCCCTTGTTGTTTTTTGCGGTTGAAGTGCCGGGTCAAGAGGCTCGCCTACTATTGCCCGAAGACAATAGTGAATTGTTCTATCAGTTACAGTCTCTGATTGCTGCTGATGAGGGGGAGGACGAGGAGTAGACCTGTCTGTT
>JBHJNR010000089.1:0-7758 GCA_050330615.1 Cyanophyceae cyanobacterium | reverse complement strand
GCCATGTCTCAGGTCTCATCCACGGGATCCCTCGCTATCTCAAGCACCCTACCCGCCACATCCCAAGCTGATACTGAATCTGACGTAGAGCTGCATCAGGTATTCAAAGGCTTTGGTCGCGAGATCGCCCTGCAAGGAATTAACCTCCACATTCGTCAGGGAGAGTTTTTCAGCATCTTGGGGCCATCCGGTTGCGGCAAAACCACCACCCTGCGGCTGATCGCCGGATTTGAGACCCCCAGTGCTGGCGAAGTCTGGATCCAGGGGCGCAATGTCAGTCGGATCCCAGCCCATCGACGGCCCGTTAACACAGTCTTTCAAAGCTATGCTTTGTTCGGCCACATGACCGTTGTGGGACAATATTGCCTTTGGACTGCGCATCAAAAAAATCAGCCGACTTGAGATCCGAGATCCAGTGGCGGAAGCCCTGCGATTGGTGCAGATGGAAGCCTTCGCCCATAAGTTCCCATCGCAATTGTCGGGGCTGAGATCACAAGGATCCCCCCTTGCCATCCCAGCAAAGAAAAGCTAATCTTGGGAAGCGCACAACGCGGGGTAGAGCAGTCTGGTAGCTCGTCGGGCTCATAACCCGAAGGTCCATGGTTCAAATCCATGCCCCGCAATCCCGACACAGTGAGTCTATCAATATAGAGCGATGTCATCCTTTCGTCAGGGATTGCAAGATGGGGTGCCCATCGCCTTAGGATACGTGCCTGTAGGGGTGACCTTTGGCTTAGTCGCTATCCAGCAAGGCTTCTCAATGGTGGAGGCAACCCTCAGCTCAGTATTAATCTTTTCGGGGGCAGCTCAATTCACGCTCGTGGGATTGTTGGGCTCGGGCACCCCTGGCGGGATTGCTTGGGGGCTGTGTCTGCTGCTCAATACCCGCCATCTTTTGTATGGGCCTAGCTTAGCTGCCCAGATCCCTGCCTCACCCCGCACTCTGGCAGTATTGGCCCACGGTTTGACTGATGAGGTTTTTGCGGTGGCTCTGGCCCGCTTAGAAAAGAGCCCTCCAGCGGCGCGGGTGGGCTGGCTGGTTGGGGTTGAGGTGGCAGCATACGGATCCTGGGTGGGAGCAACCGTGATGGGATCCCTGGGGGGCGGCTGGATCATGACCCGTCTGCCGCTCTTGGCTCAAGCGTTACCCTTTGCCCTCCCTGCTTTGTTTGGGGTGTTGGTCATGCCCTATCTACAGACAGGGCATCGGGGCCAACGCATCGGCCTGGGGGTGGCGGTGATTGGAGCTGCCCTCTTGAGCTGGATGGGATATCCGGCAGCAGGGATCCTGGGGGCAAGTTTAGCTGGAGCAGTGAGCAAGAGAATTGTTTACGAGGGTCGTTCCTGATTGGGGATCCCAAGCCCCAGCACTTGAGCTTCTGTTGTTAAGCTTCTGTTGCTTTTCCCTGAGTAGCCAGTGGGTGGGATCCTGAGGGGCAGACTCCCAGCCCAAACTAGTAATCTCGCTAGGTATGCGTCAAATAGGGCAGCAGGGTTTGCTGAGTTTCCAGCAACCGTTCCGCCAGGGTGATTTGGTCTTGCAGCAAAAAGCCGATCACCACCCCTGGATCCTGACGACTGACGACGGGCAACTGCCTCAGATCCCGCAGCGCCATCCGTTCTGCGGCGGTGGACAGCGGTTCATCAGCCCAGGCGGTGACCACAGGGGAGATCGCCAGCTCCTGCACCAGCATCGTCTCGGATCCCTGTTCCAGCGCGATCTCGATATCCTGCAACGTCAGGATCCCGGCCAGATGCCCCTGTTCATCCTCAATAATCGCCCCATAGCAGCGGTGCTTCAGCATCTGAAGGGCTGAATCCAGCACGGTTGCCTGGGGATCCAACACCAAGGGCATCGCCCCCATTGCATCCGCCACCGTCGGGGATCCCTCTTGCGACGAGATCCGACTTTGTCCAGCCGGATAGATCCCCGGTGATTGCCAGTATTGGGTGGCCCAACTACAGACCCCTACCGCTGCCATCAGGGGCAGCACCAGCCGATACTCGCGGGTGACCTCAAACAGCAATAGAATCGCCGTCAAGGGTGCCCGAACCGTGCCCGCCCACACCGCTGCCATGCCGACCAAGGCATAGGCGGATTGGGGGGCTAATTGCAACCCTGTTGGCAGGCCAATAGTGGTCAAGGCCTCGTGATAGGCGGATCCCAACACCGCCCCCACAAACAAAGCTGGCCCCAGCGAGTTACCAATCAGGCCACAGCCTATACTGATCGCGGTCAGCAGAATCTTGCCCACCAACAAGGCCAGTAGGATCCCAAGCGAAAAGGGGATGTTTTGTAGCAGAGATTCGGTGGTTTCATAGCCCACCCCCAAAGCCAGCGGCAGGGCCAATCCCCCCAAGCCAATCAAAGCGCCCCCTAAGATAGGCTTGCCCCAAGTCGGGATCCCAGCCATCCATCCCCAGCCGGGTAAGGTGCCTGCAAACAACTGTTGCCCCCACCGCAAGCCAAAGCCCATAACCGCCGAGACCAGACTGGCGGCTAAGCCCAAGCCCAGATAAAAGGGCAACTCCAAAAAGGTGCGCCACTCATAATCCGGCACCACCATCGCCAATCGCGTCACACTGGAGACCGTAAAGACGGGCTGGGATCCCAGGCTGACCTGAGCTACCATTGCCGCCACCACCGCCGCCAGTACCACCACACTGATGGCCACCGTTGACATGGCACGGGTCAAGACCAGTTCTAGGGCCATAAACACCCCGGCAATCGGTGCATTGAAGCCCGCCGCCAAGCCTGCTGCCACCCCTGCCCCCATCAGCAGCGTGATCCGTTCTCTCGAAAAGCGCAACCGTTGCCCCAAAGCCGATCCCAGGATCCCACCGATCTCTAGGGTTGGCCCCTCTGGCCCCAGCGACGCTCCCGCCCCCAACGATAGGCTGGTGGCCAACACTTTGTAAGGGATCCGAGCTAACGGGATCCGTTCTCCCTGCCGAGTTGCCGCCTGTAACACCGCCGCAATACCGCGTTTTTCGATGGGATGAATCTGCAGCAATAGAGCCACCAACAATCCCCCCACCACCGGCAAGAGAAACAACGCCCCCGAGGATCCCAGAGGGAGCAGCAACGTATACAGATCCGCTTGAAACAAATGGCGGATCCAGCCCAATAGCAAGCCAAAGACAACAACGGTCAGGGCGATCACCACCCCAATCAGGGCGGCCAAGGCCAAAAGAATATTCTCAGGGGGGAGTGAAATCGACCGGATCCAGCGAGGCCAGCGGGCCTTGGCATCAGACGGCAGATCGGGCTGAGGGAGGGGATCGACTACAGGCACATTGAGGGAGGAGGAACTGAGATTAGGCACGGATCTCGACTTGCACGGATCTCGATTAGCGATGACAAAGCGCAATAGTGGTGAGGCACCATTACACCAGCAGATCCACCAATTGTTGAGTCCATCATGGCCCATTCATGATCGGAATCCTCGGCCAGAAGCGTGAACACTCGCTCCCACACCCCTGACTTTGACCACCGCATGAACAAATCCCCAAATCGCTCCGGCTAAGTCTCGCCAGGGAATACCGGCTCCATAGCGGTAGAGCACCGCCTCGACAAACAGGCGGTTATCTTGAGCTGTGCCGCCCACATAGCCTTCTCGTCGGGATCCCCAATGCTGATATTGATGATGCGGGGAAACCGAATCTTGAGGGATGAATGCCTCTAATTAGGGATCCCTAACGGCATCACCCGTTCACCGGGCACTGGTTCCAGCACCTGAGTTGGGATCCCCAGTTGCGTAAGTTGCTGCTGAACCGCCTGAGGACTGCCCTTAGTTTGGAGCAAATTCGCCAGGATCCCGGAGTAACGAATGGATCCCATGCCTGCGGTGGGCAGCATCACCTGAGGGCGCAGCCACTGAGCCACCTGAGCAGCAGTATCAAACCCTTGCAAAATCGTGCCCACCCCCAAGATCGACTGGTTGATCAGCGGCACGATGGCCACATCCACGGGATCCCGTCCGGCTAGGCTGGCATCAGGGTAGCCATGCGGCTCGTAGTAGAGAGACTGCCCTGTTTGCAGATCCGTCACCAGATAGGCGTTCTCTTGCACCAATGGCCCCAAGGGCGCACCAGGCAAAGCCATGATGGTCAGACGGTCTGCCACCGGATGGATCTCGCCATGAGCTAGAGCAGTAACGGAGCTGAATCCCAACTCCCGTGCCACTGCCGCCGCACTGGGGGATCCCACCACAGGCCAGGATTTGGGCAACTGCTGGAGGGTGCGGCGATGGGCATGATCTGGCAAGCCCTGCGATAACAGGATCAGATCCACCCCCTCTGGTACCGCCCGATCGTGAGGCCGATCTCCCCGAAAGAACCACTCCTGCCCGCCAAATACCAGGGATCCCACCAACCAGGGATCCAGCAAGATCCGCTGCCCCGCCATCTCGATCAGCCAGCTATTGGCATCCAACCAAGTCAGAGCTAGGGATGCCGTTTGGGGATCCTGAGTGGGGGCAATCATAGAAGTCTCCAGATGAGGTATTGACAGATCTCTCAGTAGTTTAGAGGGCGATCTTGGCGGGAGGTTCCACCGGCAACACCCCCTGATCAGTGCGGCGACTATGGAAGGCCAAGCGCTCGTTTTCGACACTGACCAAGATGTCATCCCCTGCGGTAAAGGATCCCTCTAATAGGCGAGTGGCGATGGGATTTTCGATCTCTCGCTGAATCACCCTTTTGAGGGGGCGTGCGCCAAAGACGGGATCATAACCCACCTCGGCCATGTAATCTTTGGCCGCTTCGCTCAGGTAGATATTGATCTTTTGATCCGATAACAACTGTTCCACCCGCATCATTTGCAGAGAGACGATCTCCCGGATCTGAGCCTTGGTGAGGGCATGGAAAATGATCAGCTCATCCACCCGATTGAGAAACTCCGGTCGGAAACTAGTGCGGAGCATGCCTAAGACCGCTTGCCGCATTTCGTCATAGCAACTATCATCCCCACCCACTTCCAAAATCACATCGCTGCCGATATTGCTGGTCATGATGATAATGCTGTTTTTGAAATCCACCGTCCGGCCATGGGAGTCAGTGATACGGCCATCATCCAGCACCTGCAACAAAATATTGAAGACATCGGGATGGGCTTTTTCGACTTCGTCAAACAAAATCACCGAATAAGGTCGCCGCCGCACCGCTTCCGACAGTTGCCCCCCTTCCTCATAGCCCACATAGCCTGGAGGGGCACCGATCAGACGGGCCACCGAGTGCTTCTCCATATACTCCGACATATCAATGCGGATCATGGCCCCAGAGGTGTCGAACAAAAACTCCGCCAATGCCCGCGCCAGCTCGGTTTTGCCCACCCCCGTTGGCCCCATGAATAGAAAGGATCCAATCGGACGACCGGGATCCTTCATCCCTGCTCTGGCCCGCCGAATCGCCGCAGAAACGGCAGACACCGCCTCCTCTTGGCCGATCACCTTTTCGTGCAAATGCTCTTCTAAGCGTAACAGTTTTTGCTTCTCGGCCTCCATTAGGTTGGTGACCGGGATCCCTGTCCAGCGGGAGACAATCTCAGCGATATCCTCTTGGGTCACCTGCTCTCGCAGCATGGGATCCCCTTGGGTTTGCTGGGACGAAAGCTTGGTTTCAAAGTCTTGGATGTTGCGCTCCACCTCCATCAGATTGCCAAATTTTAGCTCAGCAGCCCGATTGAGGTCGTAGCGCTGTTCGGCCTGCTCAATTTGTAACTTGATGCTATCTCGCTCAGCTTTGAGGGATTGCAGGTGTTCTAGCCCCTCCTTTTCCAATGTCCAGCGGGCATTGAGGGAGCGTTGCCGCTCGGTCAAATTGGCCAGATCCTGCTCAATCTTTTCTAGTCGATCACGAGAGGCTTCATCGGCTTCTTTTTCGAGCGACAGTTGCTCCATTTGTAGCTGCATAATGCGGCGATCAATCTCATCCAATTCCACTGGTTTGGAGGTGATCTCCATCTTCAATTTGGCGGCGGATTCATCCACCAAATCGATGGCTTTGTCGGGCAAAAATCGCTCGGAGATATAGCGATTGGAAAGTACCGCTGCGGCCACCAGGGCGGAGTCAGCAATCTTGACCCCGTGGTGAAGTTCGTAGCGTTCCTTCAGTCCTCGCAGAATCGAAATGGTGTCCTCGACGGTGGGTTGATCTACAAACACCTGTTGGAATCGGCGTTCAAGGGCGGCATCTTTTTCGATGTATTGGCGATACTCGTCCAGCGTTGTTGCCCCAATGCAGCGCAATTCCCCCCGCGCCAGCATCGGCTTGAGCAGGTTGCCCGCATCCATCGCCCCTTCCCCTGCACCAGCCCCCACCACATTGTGCAACTCGTCAATAAACAAGACGATGCGGCCATCGGAGTCGGTCACTTCTTTCAGGACTGCTTTGAGCCGATCTTCAAATTCGCCCCGATATTTGGCTCCGGCAATTAGGGATCCCAGATCCAGTGTGATCACAATCCGATCCTTGAGGGATTCCGGCACATCTCCCCGGTTGATCCGTTGGGCTAACCCTTCCACAATGGCAGTCTTACCCACCCCAGGCTCCCCGATCAGGACGGGATTGTTTTTTGTCCGCCGTGAGAGCACCTGGATCACCCGTCGGATCTCGTCATCGCGTCCGATCACCGGATCCAGCTTGCCTGCCTTAGCAGCAGCAGTCAGGTCGCGGCCATAGCGTTCCAGCGCCTCGTAGCGGGATTCAGGGTTTTTGTCGGTCACCTTTTGTTTGCCCCGCACCTCGGTGATGGCGGGTTTGACCTGTTCCAACGTCAGGCCCATCGGAGCCAAGATGCGCTTGCCGATGCGATCATCCCCAAGAACTCCCAAAAAGAGATGCTCGACTGAGATGTAGTCATCCTCATACTCTTTGCGAGCCAGCTCAGCCCGATCCAGCGTGGTCTCCAGTCCTCGGCCCAGATAGAGCTGCTCTACGGTGGCGAGGCGGGGCTGGGTTTGGACAAAGTTATCCACCCGTTGCCGCACCTGCTCGGGGGAAACTCCGGTTTTTTGCAAGATGGTGGGCACCAAGCCTTTCTCTTGTTCCAGCAGCGCGATCAGCAGGTGCTCAGTTTCCAATTGCTGTTGCTTGACACGGCGTGCCACATCCTGAGAAGCCACGATGGCGGCCCAGGCTTTATCGGTAAACTGATTCGGATTGGTGGGCTGCATAAGATGAGGTGATAAGGCTTACTACCAGTATAATTTCTGCGCCAGAGCCAGATCCCAGACGATTGGAGTGAAGACCGTACCGATGGGATTCCAATCGGGGACGGATTCACGCCGTTGGCTTTTGATTTTTTGATTTTTAAGTTGCCTTAGATCTTTCGTTCCCAGAATGGCGCTATGGAATTATCGTGAATGACAGCTCTGCCTACCGTTTTGACTGAGGATTGTGATGATGCCCCCTACCGTTGATGCCGCTACCCCTGCTTTTTGCGATGGGATCCAATATTTTGGGGATCCCTGGCCAGATTTTGACAGATTGGGGGTTGCCCCAGTGGTGGATGGGACAACGGGGGCAATTCAGGATCTCTCCAGTCCCGAAGCAGCGTTTCAAACCCTGCTCTATGCCGATGCTCTCCGCTACTTGATCTTGCAGATGACCGCCAGCAAAGCCTCCGGCCACCCAGGTGGTTTTGCCAGCCAAGCCGAGGCTTATGCCGCCTTGGTCTATTTAGGTCACAAAAACTTCCCCACCGAGGTCGGGCATCACGCGCCGGGGTTCTACTCTGCCATGTTTCTGGATGGATCC